>DASSXA010000386.1:0-9838 GCA_035704315.1 Gaiellaceae bacterium | reverse complement strand
GACCGGGAGGCACTCCTGCGCCTCGGGCCGCTGATCGAAAATCACGAGCGCTTTCCGCAGCGGACGAACGTCCAGCTGGCGCGCGTCGACGGTCCGCACGACCTGACGGTCGCCGTCTGGGAACGCGGGGCGGGGGAGACGCTGGCGTCTGGGACGAGCGCCGTCGCCTGCGCGGCAGTCGCGGTCGCGCGTGGCTGGTGCGAGAGCCCCGTAACCGTGCACCTGGCGGGCGGCGACCTGCTCGTCGCGCTCGACGGCAACTGGAACGCCCGGCTGACCGGGCCCGCACAGGAGATCTTCACCGGCGAGACGGCGGAGGAGTTCAACTGAGACAACGCTTGCGTTGTCTCCTTCAGCTCGTGCGGGCTTTGCCCGTGCGAGCGTCTGAAATGACCGGTCGACACGCGGTAAGTGGGCTGGTTCGGCCGTGAAATTCGCACGCCGGCTCGACCAGGTTCCGCCGTACCTGTTTGCGGAACTGGAGCGTCAGATCTCGGCCAAGACGAGGGCGGGGATCGACGTGATCAGCCTGGGGATCGGCGATCCCGACCTTCCGACGCCCGAAGCGATCGTCGAGGCGGCAGCGGCGGCGATGCGCGACCCCAGCACGCATCAGTATCCGACCAACCACGGGAGCGACGAGTTCCGTGACGCGGCGGCGGGCTTCTATCGAGACCGCTTCGGGGTCGAGCTCGATCCGGCGTCGGAGGTGATTCCGGTTCTGGGCGGAAAGGAGGCCGTCGGCCATATCGCGATGGCGTGCCTCGACCCGGGCGATCTCTGCCTGAGCCCCGAGCCAGGGTATCCGCCGTACACGTCGGGGCCGGTCTTCTCCGGCGCGGAAGTGGAGTACCTGCCGCTGACCGAGGAGAACGGGTTCTTTCCCGACCTCGATGCCGTGCCGGATGATGTCGCGGACCGGGCCAATCTGGTCTACCTGAACTATCCGAACAACCCGACCGGCGCCGTTGTTCCCGACGGCGCTTTCGCCGACGCCGTGGCCTTCGCGCACCGCCACGACCTGATCGTCGTCCACGACAACGCCTACACCGAGATCTGCTTCGACGGCTACGTGGCGCCCAGCTTCCTGGAGGCGCCAGGCGCCAAGCAGGTCGGAGTGGAGATCTTCTCCCTCTCGAAGGGCTGGAACATGACCGGCTGGCGCTGCGGGCTCGTCGCCGGAAACGCGGAAGTGGTCGAGCGCTACCGGCAGCTGAAGTCAAACCTCGATTCGGGGCTCTTCGAGGCCTTGCAGCGGGCTGCTGCCGTCGCGCTGACCCAAGAGCGAGCGTTTCCGCGCCGCATGTCCGAGGTCTACGAGCGGCGGCGCGACCTCGTAGTCGAAGCCCTCGCGACGATCGGACTCGACGTGACGCCTCCGAGGGCGACGCCGTACCTCTGGCTGCGAGTTCCCGACGGCCACACGTCGGCATCCTTCGCGTCGCTCGTCCTCGAGGAGGCGAACGTGGTCGTCTCGCCTGGCCCGAGCTATGGACCGAGCGGTGAGGGCTTCGTGCGTCTGTCACTGACCGTCCCCGACGAGCGGCTCGAGGAGGCTGTTCGCCGAATCGAGACCTCGCTGCGCGCGTCCATAATCCAAGCGTGAGTCACCGCCAACCCGACCCTCATCCCGGCGCGCAGCCGGAGCGGGGCTTCATCGTCGCGGTGCTCCCCTCCGGGACGGATGAAGAGCGGGAGCTTGCCGAGATGGAGGAGCTCGCGCGCACCGCCGGCGTCGAAGCCGTTGGAAGCATCGTCCAGCGCAGACAGCGCCCCGACCAGCGCTCGTTCGTGGGCAAGGGCAAGCTCGAGGAGCTGAAGTGGGCGTTCGCCGACTCCGGCTCGGAGTCGCTGCTCGTCGACGGTGAGCTGACACCTTCCCAGCAGCGTCGGCTCGAAGATGCGCTGCAGGCGCGGGTCGTCGACCGCACGCAGCTGATCCTCGACATCTTTGCCCAGCACGCGCTCAGCGCCGAGGGGAAGCTCCAGGTCGAGCTCGCGCAGCTCCAGTACAACCTTCCGCGCATGCGAGGGCTGTGGCAGCACCTCGAGCGGCTCGGCGGCGGCGTGGGCACGCGTGGCCCCGGGGAGAGCCAGCTGGAGACTGACCGCCGCCTCGCGCGCCGGCGGGTCGGCCTCCTCCGGCGGCGGCTCGGAGCGCTCCGCACGCAGCGGGCCACGCGCCGCAAGGAGCGGACGCGCTCCGAAACCCCCACGGTGGCGTTGGCCGGCTACACGAACGCCGGCAAGTCGACGCTCCTCAACGCACTGACCGACGCCCATGTCTCAGTCGCCGATCGTCTTTTCGAGACGGTTGACCCGACGACCCGGGCGTTTTCCCACGACGGACGGCGGTATCTGCTGACCGACACCGTCGGATTCATCCGGCGCCTGCCGCACGAGCTTGTCGAAGGCTTCGCGGCCACGCTGGAGGAGACGCTTGCCGCGGATCTCGTGCTCCACGTTCTCGACGCTTCGGCCACCGACGACGAGCTCGACCAGATGGCCACAGCCGTCGAGGACGTTCTCCACGAGATCGGCGCCGACGAGCTGCCCGTCGAGCTCGTCCTGAACAAGATCGATGCGGTGGATCCCCTCGGTCGCAGACGACTGGCGAATCGCTTCCCCGGCGCGCCGCAGATCTCCGCGCTCACGGGCGAGGGGTTGCCCGAGCTGCGAGCCCGGATCGCCGACCGTTTCTCGGAGCGGTTCGAGCTCGTGCGACTGCTCGTCCCGTATGAGGAGGGTGCCAGGCTCGCGGAGCTGTACGAGCTCGGCACACCCATCGACGAACGAAGCGATACCGAGGAAGGCGTGTTCATCCGGGCGAGACTGCCCCGGCGCGAGCTCTCGCGCTTCGCGCCGTATCTGATTGCCGAGACGGCGGAGCCGCACAGGGCGACGCGGTGATCGAGCTCCCGGTCCGCCGCCTCCGGGACGAAGCCATCTTGCCGAGCCAGGCCTATGTCGGCGACGCGGGGCTCGACCTGGCCGCCTGCGACCGACACGAGGTCGGACCGGGGGAGCGCGCGGTGATTGCGACCGGCCTGGCGGTGGAGATCCCGGAGGGCTACGCCGGCTTTGTCCTGCCGCGCTCCGGCCTGGCGGCGCGACACGGGATCACGCTCCTGAACGCACCGGGACTGATCGACTCCGGGTATCGCGGCGAGGTTCAGGTCGTCTTTCACAACACGGATGCGGCCGACACCTTCGTCGTCGAACCGGGGATGCGGATCGCACAGCTCGTCGTACTGGCCGTGCCTGAGCTACGACTCGTCGAACAGGCGGAGCTCGCTCACAGCGAGCGCGGCGAGCGGGGCTTCGGCTCGTCGCACGTCTAGCGCATGCCGATCGAGCCTCGCATCCGCGTCTCGGCCATTCTGCGGCGCGAGGACAGCATCCTCCTCTGCCGGCACGAGAAGCACGGGAATGCGTACTGGCTGTTGCCGGGCGGCGGCGTGAACTCGGGCGAGAGCCTCGTCGACGCGCTGCATCGGGAGCTCGTCGAGGAGGTCGGGCTCGAGGAGGAGATCCCGGTCGAGGGGCCGGTGGCGATCGTCGATTCGATCGCGCCGCAACGGAGTTTCGCGGCCAAGCACGTCGTTCACATCATCTTCGCGGGCGATCTCGGCCGGCGCTCGCTCGAGGCGGTGACCTCGAGAGATGCGGCGGTTCGAGGGCACAGGCTGTTCGGTCTGGGCGAATTGGAGGAGGTCGTGCTCCATCCGCCGATTCAACGGTTCCTGACCCGCTGGCGGCCGGGCGACCCGGTCGTCTATCTCGGCCCGCTCTGGGCGCCGTAACGTCGGCGCCCCGCCCCCGCGGTCGGTACAGATTCGGCACGCTCCGGCGTCACATACGCGCGCCTCGGACGATTACGCTCGCAGTGGGGAGGAGGCTTCGGGCACCTAGGAGTACCTGCCACCACGGGCCCTGGCTCGAGAGGCCGAGACGGCGTGGGCCTCGGCTTCGAGCGCGTCGCCCAGCGGCTCGAGCTCTTCGGCATCTCCGCCCGTGCGATGCGCGAGCGCCTGCGCGAGGAGCCAGTCGGCCAGCCAGGGATTCCGGGGCAACAGCGGCCCGTGAAGGTACGTCCCGACCACGCGCCCGACCCGGCAGCCTTCGAAGCCGCTCTCACCATCGTTTCCGAAGCCGGCAATCACGCGGCCGAGCGGCTTCGCACCTGAGTCGAGGATCGTTCGGCCGGCGTGATTCTCGAAGCCGGCGAGGGTCCGACGGCGGCCGGGCTCGAGCTCACATTCGAGCAGCACGTCGCCGATCATCCGGCGCTCGCCGGCGGCGGTGTGGAGCGGGAGGAGACCCACGCCGGGCAGCTCGACGCCGCTCCGCTCACGGTAGAACCGCCCGAGCAACTGGTATCCGCCGCAGACCGCGAGGACAGCCGCGCCGCCCGCAACCGCCTCCTTGAGCCCCTCAGTCTTTTCTGCCATGTCCCGTGCGACCAGCGCCTGCTCGCGATCCTGCCCGCCCCCGACGTAGTAGAGGTCGTGAGCGCCGGGCTCGACGCGGGCGTCCATGCCGATCTCGTCGACCTCCAGCTCGTGCCCCCGCCACGCCGCTCGGCGCGCGAAGACGGCGATGTTCCCGCGGTCGGCATAGATGTTGAGGTAGCCGGGATAGAGGTGACCGACGCGGATCTTCATGCCGCCTGCTCCCAGTACGGTCGCGCGAACCCGCGGTCGGTGACGATTCCCCGGAGCTCGAGCATCGCGGTGTAGGTGGGAATGACGACGAGCTCACCGCCGCGAGGTGTCAGCTCCAGGCCACGGTCGAGCCCGCGCGCAAGCTCGGGGACCACTTCGACACGTTCCTCGGGAACGCCCGCGTACTTGAACCGCAGAGCGAGCTCCGCGGCGCGATCACCAGTCGCCACGATCCGGTCGAGCCGTTCGACCAAGGGCTCGAAGTCGACGTCCCAGATCCACGAGACGTCCCGCCCGTCGGCGATCCCGTCGTTCAACGCGATCACCGCCAGTCGCGGAGGACCGCCGTTCAAGAGCGTGCGGATGACTTCGTTCGCCCCCGTGGGATTCTTCACGAGGAGGACGAGCGCCTTCCTGTCACCCATCTGGAGACGCTCGAAGCGGCCGAACGCCGCCCGGAAGCGCGTCAACCCGGCACGGATCTCGTCCGTGCCGGCCCCGAGCACACGCGCCAACGACGCGGCAGCAAGCGCGTTGTAGACGTTGTAGAGCCCCGGAACGCCGAGCCGGATCCGGGTGCGCCCACCGTCGTCCACGAGGTCGAACGAAACGCCATCCAGCCCGTGGAGCTGGATGTCGCCGGCCCACAGATCGAGCCGTGGGCGCGCGTGTCCGCACGCGGGGCAGCGGTAATCCCCAAGATGACCGACGTACGCCGCGGCGTACACGTACGGCGTCCCGCACCGCAGGCACCACTTGGAGTCCGCGGCATGCTGGAGCTCAGGCGCAGCCTGGCGCGGATCGTCGAGGCCGAAGACCAGGCTTCGCGGTCGCCCCCGTGCAAGGTCGCCGACCTGAGGATCGTCCCCGTTCACGACGAGCCACGAATCGGGGCCGAGGTCGCCGACAGCGCCGCGCCACCGCTCAGCGACCAGTTCCAGCTCGCCGTAACGATCGAGCTGGTCTCGAAAGAGATTGCCGAGACAGAGAGCCTGGGGGCGCACACGCCGTGCGACGTCGGGCAGCGCCGCCTCGTCGACCTCGAACAGCCCTAGCTCCGCATCCTGCGCAGCCAGCAACGTCGACGCTACGCCCGAAAGGAGGTTGGCGCCCGAGGCGTTGTGCGCGAGGCGAACGCGCCCCTCGAGGATCTTCGCCACCATCGCGGTCGTCGTGGTCTTGCCGTTGGTCGCGGAGATGAGCGCCGTTCCACGCGGGAGGCGGGCCGCGAGCCGCTCGACCGCGGTCGGATCGAGATAGGTCAAGAGCTTCCCGGGAACCGTTGTGCCGCCGCCTCTACGCGCGAGCCGTGAGAGCCGTCCGGCGGCCCGCGCCGCGGCGATCTCGGCAGAGAGCGGAAGGCGCGGGCGCACGGCGGTGAGCCTACTCACACGCGACGCCGCTCGGCTGTACTTGCATCTGGGCGAATTCGCTCTATTCTTATTGCCATGGCGCGAAGGCCCGCGCGTGAGGTGCTCGAGAGCCTCGACCGCGACGCACTGGCCAGCTTCCAGGCCGGAATCCGCAAGCGCTACTCCGACGAGGAGATTGTCGAGCAGCTACTCGACTGCGCCCGCCGGCTAGGCCGCTCACCGTCGATGCGCGAGTTCTCAGGTGACCCGGAGACCTCCGTTCACCCGCAAACCGTGATCGAGCACTTCGGCAGCTGGAACGCCGCAAAGCGAGCAGCAGGACTCGTCCCGCGCCGGTTTGCGACGCGGGAAGAGCTGCTCCGCCTGCTGCGCGAGCTGGGGGAGGAGCTCGGCCACACCCCGACCGCGCGGGACCTCGACGACCATCGGGGCTCGATGCCCTCGAAGTCGCTCTACTGGCACACCTTCGGCTCGCTCTCGAATGCCCTGCGAGAGGCCGGCTTCGACGTTCCGGTGGGGGAGGAGAGGCTCGAGCGCGCGGTCGATCAGGGCAGCGAGCTTGCCGTCGAGCTAGGCCACCTGCCCAAGTTTCAGGAGTGGGCGGAGGCTCGCAAGGAGGACGAGACGCTTCTGACCGAGTGGCAGGTGTACAGGATGTTCGACGTCCGGCGCGGCGCCTGGTCGACGTTCCAGTTCCTGATCCGCGAGCGGCTGCTCGAGGACGGCTACGGAGTCGGGCGAGACGGAAAAGTCTCAGCCAAGCGCGGCAAGAGCCGTCAGAAGACGTAGACAGCTCTCGCGCTCCTTAGGAGCTCTCACGGCCGGCAGCGGGCTCTCGTCGAAGTCCCGGTCGGGCGTGAAGTGCTCGCGCGCCAGCTCGCGGCCTTCCTCGATCTCGAGCAGAGTGCCCTCCTCGAGCTCTTCTTTCTTGAGCGGCAGCCGCATGTAGTACTCGAAGACCTCGAGCGCATGCTTTGTCGAGGCGAAGACGATTCCGTCCGACGCGGTACCGATCCAGAGGGGGCGCGCGGCGCCGCGGGCAATGTAGACGATCCCCGGCTCGCGACCATCGACCCAGGCCGACGCCAGCGACCCGCGGAGCTCCTCGAGCATCGAACCCGTCGAGCCGAACGCGTCGGCGAGCGCGAAGATCGCCGCAGTATCGACCGACATCTCCGGGACCTCGCGCTCGAAGGCGTGTCTCGCGAAGATCTCTTCGTCGTTCACGATGATCCCGTTGTGAACGCCGACCACCTCGCCGTGACGAACGGGGTGGTTGTTGGCCTCGATCGTCGGATGGCCCTTGGTGTAGTCCCGCACGTGGATGAGCACGTCGGACGCGTCCTGCGGGACCGTGAGCTCCCGAAGCAGAGTGCTGGCGCCCGCGCGGCGCTTGTGCACGATCGGGCGGCCGCCGTGGGAGCGATGTGCGTAGCCGACGGCGTCCGCGCCGCGCTCAGCGATGCCGGCGAGCAGTGCCTGGGCAGCGAGCGTCCTCCCGACGTTCGCTTCGGGCTTCAGGCTGTATCCGGCGATTCCGCACATAGTTTGGATCCTAGGAACGACCTCAGATGGCCCCGCATGCCTCCTTGCGCGTACGGCGCCGTCCAAGAGACCCCTGGTCGGTAAGACGCTCCCGAACCTTCTTCGGTTAGTCCCCACCCTCGGTATAGCTCAAACGAGGGAGGTCACCGGTGGATGTGCGCGCCGATACAAGCCGCGATGGCGTGGCCTCTTCCGCAGTCTGATCAGGGAGCCGATGGGCCGGACAGAACACCGCTCCAGGATCCCCTGAAGCTCTACGTCCGGGCGATCGGGGACGGACCCCTGCTCAGCGCCACGCAAGAGCGCGAGCTTGCCCGTCGCAAGGACGAGGGCGACGAGACGGCCAAGGCCAAACTGATCGAGTCGAACCTACGGCTCGTGATGTCGATCACTCGCAACTACGCAAACTCCGGCGTGCCGCTGCTCGACCTGATCCAGGAGGGCAATCTGGGGCTGATTCGCGGCGTCGAGAAGTTCGACTGGCGGCTCGGCTACAAGCTTTCGACGTACGCAACGTGGTGGATCCGGCAGGCGGTGTCGCGTGCAGTCGCCGACCAGGGCCGAACGATCCGACTGCCGGTGCACGTCGCCGAGCAGGCGCGCAAGATGCTCCGCTCGCGCCGGATCCTCACGCAGAAGCTCAACCGCGATCCAACAGTGGACGAGATCGCCGGCGACAGCGGCTTCACGCCCAAGCGGGTCGGACAGCTTCTCGAGCTCGTCGAGGACCCCGTCAGCCTGGAGACACCTGTCGGAGACGGCGACGGCCTGTACGGCGACCTCATCGAGGACACCAACTCGGACCAGCCCGACGACGTGACCGCAACGGAACACCGGTCGGTTGAGCTGGCAGAGGCGCTCCTGCGCCTGAAACCGCGTCTGCAGCGAGTGCTGACGCTGCGCTTCGGCCTCGACGGGCAGGGTACGAGGACGCTGGACGAGATCGGGGCTGAGCTCGGCGTCACACGTGAGCGTGTCCGCCAGCTGGAGTTGCGCGCCCTGAGCGACCTCCGGACCGACTCGCCGGGCCTGCGCTTCTACCTCGAGGCCTAGGAGACGCTCTCGATCTCGTTCAGGCGGGCGAGGCGCTTCAGGGCCTGCCCTTCGATCTGCCTGACCCGCTCCCGCGTCAGATCGAGGCACCGGCCGATCTCCTCGAGCGTCCGCGGGTCGGCGTTGTCCAGCCCGTAGCGGAGGATCAGCACGTGGCGTTCGCGGTCGCTCAGCGCACTGAGCGCCCGCGCGAGTGCCTGGCTGCGAAGGATGACTTCGACCTGCTCATCGGGTGTGGGCCCCTCGCCGGCGACGAAATCGCCGAAGACCGCGTCGTCCTGGTCGCCGACCGGCTGGTCGAGGCTCGTGGACGCATGTGCCGCAGCCTTGACCTCGCGGGCCTGCTCGATGGGAAGGCTTGCCTCCTCGGCGACCTCCTCGAGCGTCGGCTCACGCCCGAGCTGCGTCCAGAGCATCCGTTCGGCCTTGTTCAGCTTCTGAAGCCGCTCGACGATGTGGACGGGCATGCGGATCGTCCGCGCCTTGTCCGCTAGAGCCCTGGCGACGGCCTGGCGGATCCACCAGGTCGCATAGGTCGAGAACTTGTAGCCGCGCCGCCAGTCGAACTTCTCAACGGCCCGGATCAGGCCCAACGTGCCTTCCTGGATGAGGTCGAGGAACGGCAGGCCCTGGTTCCGGTAGTTCTTGGCGATCGAGACGACGAGGCGGAGGTTCGACTGGATCATCCGCTGCTTCGCCTGCATGTCGCCGCGCTCGATCCGTTTGGAGAGCTCGACCTCCTGCGCGGCCGTCAGCAGCGGGTGCCGGCCCGCTTCTCGCAGGAAGAGCTGCAGCGCGTCCGTTGTCGTCTCGACGAGGACGGGCTGCGGCTGTGGCTGCTGCTGCGGCCGCTCGGGCAGGCGCTCGTCGTCCACGACCTCGATGCCGCGGTGCTCCAGCTCCTGCCGAAAGGCCTCGAGCTCGAGCGCGTCGAGCTCGAGGGGCTCGAGCACCTCCTGCAGCTCATGCTGGCGCACAGCGCCGCCGGTCTGTTCCGCCGTCTCCAGCAGCTGGCGAACGTCCTCGCTGCCGAGGACGGTCTCGATCTCAGTGGTGGTCACTGGCTAGTTGGTGTTTCCCACGTCAAGGGCGATGCCAAACAGCAACCTGCGTGGGCATCGTGCCGAGGCCCGTGCGCGAGCATAGCTCAACGCACGGTAACCGACGTTATGTCAAGTCGGGCCGCGCGAAGCCGCTGCCCTG
>DASSXA010000339.1:0-2619 GCA_035704315.1 Gaiellaceae bacterium | reverse complement strand
GACCGGTCGCACGGAGCCAGCTGGATGGCCCGGCGCGCGGTCGAGACGCTCGCGGAGCTGAGCGAGCAGCCCGTCTCGGGTTGCGAGGATCTTCTCGAGAAGCTGCGCGATGCCGGTCGACAGCTCGCGGGCTGCCGACCGGGGGTGGGCGCCGTGGCGGGCGCCGTTGGCCGCGTTCTGGCGGCGGCCGGCCACGAGGCGCACCTCGACGTCGACGAGCTCCGCCGAGTGATCCAGGCCGAGGCCCAGGCCCTCGACGACGCCAGGCAGCGCGCGGCAGCTTCGATCACGATCCAGCTTCGCGAGCGCCTGGACGGCTCCGTGGTCATGACGCACTCGGCTTCCGCAACGGTGCGCGAGGCGTTTCAGCGCCATGCGCCGAAGAAGGTCTTCTGCACGGTCTCGGAGCCGGTCGGCGAGGGCCGCGCCTTTGCCGACGAGCTGCGCGAGGCAGGTCAAGACGTCGAGCTGCTGGAAGACACCGAGGCGCCAGGCCGGATTGGGGACGCGACCGTGCTCTTGATCGGCGCGGACACCGTGTTTCGGGACGGCACGCTCTGCAACAAGGTCGGAACGATCAACCTCGCCAAGGCGGCCGCGGAGGCCGGCGTGCCGACAGTGGTCGCCGCCGAGGTGATCAAGCTGGCGCCGGTTCCCGGCACTCAGGCTCCGGAGCTGGCGGACATCGAGCGCTCGCTGTTCGAGCTCGTCCCGCCCGACCTCATCACGGAGGTCGTGACCGAGGAGGGCACCTTTACGACCGACGACATCGCCTCGCTGGTCGACCGCGTCCCGTTCCTGAGCGAGGGCTACTCCCTCGTGATCCCGCTCGGTGCCGGCCGCTAGCCCCTTTCGCTGAAAATCTCACGATTTTCAGCGAGGGTATTAACGGGGCGCTCCGCTGCTTCCTTCTCGATCAGCCTCAGCGGCGGAGCGGGCAAAGCCCGCTCCGCGTTCACCGAGACTTTCTTGCTAGGCAGCTTCGAGCGCGACTTCCGGCTGCTCGGCCGGCTGTTCCTGGCTCCGCAGGCGACGCGGAATCGCCAGCGAGAGCAAGGACCCAACGGCCACGACGGCCGCGCCGACCCACAGCGCCGGCGTCATGCCGTCGACGAACGTCTGCGGCGTCCCGTACCCGCCGTAGTGCGCGAACAGTGAAGCCAGCACGGCTACGCCGAACACGCCGCCAACCTCCCGGATGGCGTTGTTGGTGCCGGAGGCCTGTCCCTCCTCCTCGGGGCGAACCGCCGAGAGGACGACATTGGCGACGGGCGCGAAGAACATCGCCATACCGGTGCCGCTGAGGATGAACGGAATGACCAGCTCGGTGTAAGGGACGGTTGGCGTCGACACTGCGGCGAGCCAGGCGAGACCGATGGCCTGGAGTCCGAGGCCCGTCGCCATCAGCGGCCTTCCGCCGATCCGGTCGGAGAGCGCCCCCGCGATGGGCGCGACGATCATCGGCATCGCCGTCCACGGCAGAACGCGGAGACCAGCGCCGAGCGGAGAGTGGCCCTGCACGGTCTGCAGGAACTGCGTCAACAGGAAGATCGAACCGAACATCCCGAAGTACATGAAGAGCGACGCCCCGTTGGCAGCTGCGAACGCGCGATCACGGAAGAACCGCATGGGCAGCATCGGCGCGCGAGCCCGGAGCTCCCAGGCTACGAAGCCGGCCGTGAGAATCGCGCCCAGGCCGAGTGCGGTGACGATCTGCGGGCTCGTCCAGCCGTCGCTGTTCCCGTTCACAAGCCCCCAGACGATCCCGAAGAGACCTGAGCTCACCAGTGCAAGGCCTGGGAGGTCGAGAGTTTTCGCCGGACCGCGCGTCTCTCGCAAGAACCCCAGCGCCAGCGGCGCGAGCACGATACCGATGGGGACGTTGAGCCAGAAGAGCCACTGCCACGAGATCCCGTCGACGACCGCGCCTCCGACGAGCGGGCCCGAGGCAACGGCGAGGCCGGCGATGCCGGACCAGGCGCCGAGGGCGAGGCCGCGCTTCTCCTTGGGGAACGCGTCGCTCAGGATCGTCAGCGTCAGCGGAGTAACGATCGCGCCGCCGATTCCCTGAATCGCACGGGCGGCGATCAGCGCGTTCATGCTCGGCGCGAGCGCTGCAGCGGCCGAGGCCCCGGTGAAGAGGACGAGGCCGATGACGAACATCCGCCGGCGGCCGAAGCGATCGCCGAGCGCCGCGCCGGTGAGCAGCAGGACTGCGAAGGTCAGCGTGTACGCGTTGACCGTCCACTCCAGCTCCTCCAGCGAAGCGCCAAGATCGACCCGGATCACGGGCAGAGCGGTCGAGACGACGAGGTTGTCGAGCACGACCATGAAGAGCGCCAGGGACGTGATCACGAATGTCCAAAGCGTCCGCGGGGCTTGCATCACGTTCCTCCTATCTTGATAGTGATTCATCACTTCCTTTGAGCCCAAAAAAGAGAGGGCCTAGAAGACCTCCTTCTTGCACCCCTGGATCAGGCGGTCGGCCCAATCGATTCCGGCGTTGCGGACCTGCATCGCCGCAATGACATTGATAAGCATGCCTCGCGCGAAGAACTGCGAGATCCGCGCGTGGGACTCGCCGCTCGCCTGCTCGACGAAGCGGACGAGCTCGCCGTA
>DASSXA010000279.1:0-7229 GCA_035704315.1 Gaiellaceae bacterium | reverse complement strand
GACCAGCGCGAGCTCTCCGTCGTTGCAGCCCGTGAGCGGATGCGCGTTCTCCTCCGATACGCGACCGTGGGTCGCCCAGCGGGTATGGCCGAGCCCAGTGGTCGACTGGGAACCGTTCAGCGATGCGGCTGCCTTCAGGTGCGAGAGGTTTCCGACGGCGCGGACGTAGTCCAACTCGTCGTCTTCGCGCAGCACGATCCCGGCCGAGTCATAGCCTCGATACTCGAGGCGCTCGAGGCCGTGGAGGAGGAGCGGTTTACACGCTCGAGGCCCAACGTATCCGATGATCCCGCACACCCTGGATGGAGCTCCTTCGACGAATGGCCGCGTACTCGAAATGCCCCCTCGAAACGCCAAAAGCCCGGCCGCTTCCGATCCTCTCTGAAGGTCGGTTAACCGAGCTCTCGACGAACGAGAGCCGAGATCCTACCACAGAAAGCCGCAGCTTCATCGTGGTCCGATGCTTCTGCGAGGACCCGAAGGACAGGCTCGGTTCCCGAGGGTCTGACCAGGATTCGCGCCTTCCCGACGAGCTGCTCGTTCAGCTCATTCACCTCTTCCAAGACCGCCGGCGGAAGCTCGCGGTGGTCCGGAATCGGGATGTTCTCCTGCACCTGAGCGAAGCGCGGCATCACCGCCGCCGCCTCGGCGAGCGAACGTCCTTGGAGCGCCCGGCAGAGGAGGAGAGCCGCGGCGAGGCCGTCTCCCGTGACGTGGCCGTCGAGGCAGATGATGTGGCCCGATTGCTCTCCCCCGAGCACACCGCCCTCGCGGCGCAGCGCCTCCAGGACGTAGCGGTCGCCGACGTCCGTCGTCAGTACGCGGATCCCGTGCTCCTCCATCAGCCGGTGGAAGCCCAGGTTGGTCATGACTGTGACGACCACGAGGTCGACGCCGAGGTGGAGCGCGAGGATCGCGAGGATCTGATCGCCGTCGACCGGGTTGCCTTCTGCGTCGACGGCAAGCATGCGATCCCCGTCACCGTCGAACGCGACGCCGAGGTCCACCCGCTGTTCCGGGACGTTGCGCGAGAGGAGCGAGAGATCCGTTGCCCCACACCCCACGTTGATGTTCGAGCCGTCCGGCTCGGTCGCGAGCGGTACGACTTCGGCGCCGAGCCGCTCGAACGCCTTCGGCGCGAGCTCCGAGTAGGCGCCGTTGGCGCAATCGACCGCGACCCGGAGACCGCTGAGGTCCGACCCGAAGCGCTCGAGCACGTGCTCGAGGTAGCTGTCGGCGGAGATCTCGATCCTGTCGATCGTCCCTCTGGCGGCGCCGGGCGGCTCGTCCAGCAGCGCCTCGATCTCCTCCTCCGAGGCGTCGGTGAGCTTCTGGCCCTGCGCGTCGAAGAACTTGACGCCGTTGTACTCGGGCGGGTTGTGCGATGCGGAGATCACCGCACCGAGGTCGAGCGCCAGCAGTGCGACCGCTGGGCTCGGGAGCACACCGCCCAGCACTGCATTCCCACCCGCGGAGGCAACTCCCTCGGCGAATGCCGCTTCCAGCGTGGGCCCGGAACCCCGCGTGTCGCGCCCGATGAAGACGTGTCCGCCGGGGGACCACAGCGCCGCCGCTCGGCCCAGCCGCTCGACGAGCTCAGGCGTCAGCGACTCGCCGACGACGCCCCGGACACCATCCGTGCCGAAGTAACGCCGCGCCATGGCGCGCGAGGCTAACGCTTCGAGGGCCCGTGACGCGCGCGAGGCTAGCGCTTCGAGAACTGAGGGGCTTTGCGGGCCTTGTGGAGGCCGGCCTTCTTGCGCTCGACCTTCCGGGCGTCCCGCGTGAGGAAGCCTTCGCGCTTGAGCACCTTCCGCAGCTCCGGATCGGCCTCGACGAGCGCGCGTGCGATCCCGTGCCGGATCGCGCCTGCCTGCCCGCTGGGGCCGCCGCCCTCGACGCGCACACGCAGGTCGTAGCTGCCCTCTGCGCCCGCAACCTTCAGCGGCGCGAGCACCATCGTCCGATGAGATGCACGCGGGAAGTAGTCGTCGATGGTGCGCCCGTTGATCCAGGTTCCGCCGTCGCCGGGACGGAGGATCACGCGGGCGATCGACGTCTTGCGCTTGCCGGTGCCCTGGTACTGCGCCGCGGTGGCCATCAACGCTCCTCCACCCGAAGAGCCTGAGGGTTCTGCGCTTCGTGCGGGTGCTCGGGGCCGGCATACACCTTGAGCTTGGTGAGCTGGGCACGGGCGAGGCGGTTGCGCGGGAGCATGCCCTTGACCGCCTTCCGGATCACCTCGGTCGGCCTGCGCTCGAGCTCCTCGCGGAGAGTGCGGCTGCGGATGCCGCCCGGGTAGCCGGAATGCCGGTAGTAGATCTTGTCGTCGAGCTTCTTGCCGGTGACGGTGATCTTCTCGGCGTTCACGACGACGACGAAGTCGCCGGTGTCGACATGCGGCGTGTACTCGGGCTTGTCCTTGCCGCGCAGCGTGTCGGCGATGCGCGTGGCGAGACGGCCGAGGGTCTTGCCGTCGGCGTCGACGAGGTACCAGCGGCGCTCGACCTCGCCTGGCTTAGCATTCCAGGTCTTCATAACGTCAAAGCGGCGGACACTGGGCCCGCCGGCGGCTGATTGTAGCGGCTCATTCCTTGTCTCGCCGCCCGCCGACCCAGGCGGCCAGCGCGATTGCGACGATCAGGACGGCAAAGAGCACCTCGACGACAGCGCCCGCAACGCCGCCGTGCGCGAGAACGCCACTTACTTGGCCGAGAGCAGCCACAACCCGGTGCACGTGTAGAGCACCATCAGGGCGAGCATCGCGTACTGCGTCCGGATCGCGGTTCGGGCTGATCCCCACAGCGCCACGGCCCGGTCGTGCGCCAGCGTGAGACCGAGGACGTGGCCGACGACGAGGACGCCGACCTGCACGTACCAGATGCCGTTGGGCGAGTTGAAGAGCGACGGCGTGAAGTGGGAGGTGCCGAAGAGATCCCAGCCCTCACCGAACGGGTCGGAGAAGAGCGGGATCGCGAACTGACCCTGGTTGACGAGCAGCGTGAAGTAGTGGGCGATCGAGTAGGCGAGCGCAATGGGGACGAGGCTCGCGACGAAGACGCTCGTCAGGTCCTCCCTGGTCGCGGCCACAGCCTGTGCCGCCCGCACGGCTAGGCGAAAGAGAAGGGCCACGACAATGACGCCGACGATGAGCCCGAGGCCGTTGAAGCCGGTTGCCACGAGGTCGGCGGTGCGCGGCGAATCGACGATGTATCTCGCCTCGAGGTTGTAGAGCCGGTCCTGCCACCACGTGGTCCGACTGAATCCGTCGAAGGCGACCGAGCCGAGCATGACGGCCACGAACGCGATCGTCCCGGGCGTGTCCTGGGGGACGGTCAATCCCGCCAACGGAGGCCGCACGACCACTACGCGGCGGCCGTTCTCCTCGCGGACGGCAAACGGCGCGATCAGCGCGAAGAGCCCGAAGTACACGTGGAAGGCTTCGGCGTTCTCGATCCATTTCTGGCGTCCGTAGAGCAACATCCCGGCCCACGTGATCCAGCTGTAGACGACGATGGCCAGAGCAAGGGTCCGGGGCTCGGCCGCTCTCGGGTAGGCAAGCTCGAGCGCGGCGAATGCGAACAGTAGGCCCGCCGCCGGCCACCGCCCGAGGCGCCGGGGATACTCGGCCGCCGGTTCCCACGTGCGCCCGGATTTCGTCCAGACCCAGGCGACGGCGTCCGCCGCCGCCTTCCACGGGCTCAAGACCGACCAGAGGTTCCCGAAGACGACGACGATCGGCACGAGGCCCAGCCAGAAGATGACCCACACGAACGTTGGTGCGAGGTTGTCGCCGGCGTCGGGCTTCCCGACCAGCGCGGCAAGCCAAACCAGAAGGAGTAGCCCGACGGAGAGCGCGCCCAGGATGACCCGCCAGCCGGTCCAGAGGATCAGCCGCTGCCAGCGGTCGGAGAGCGGTCGCCCCCGGGCACGGCCCTCGAGGATCGGCTTACGCCAGAGAATGCCTAGTGCAACGAAGCTGAGAATCAGCGTGAGCGCCGCCGCGTAGTACATGAGCCAGTCCGGCAGGACCGGGTCGCGGATCCCCCCGATCCCGTGGGCGAGCGGAATCGTGAGGCTCATGACTGCGTGGTGATCCGCGCGAGCGGTACGCCGCGCTGCTCGAGCTCGACCTCGACCGTCCCGTTGATGGTGGCCCGGAACGGGAGGCGCGCCGGCGTGCCCGGCTCTACGTCGCGCTTGAGGTTGTAGCCGTGGAGGTGGACTTCGTCGGCAACGTCGGAGTTCACGATCAGGACGACCCGACGTCCCTTCGAGACGGTGACATTGCGGATTCCGCCCACCGGCTCTCCGCCCCGCACGACGATCCGGACGTTGACGGGGGGCGGAGGAGCCGGAGGTGCAGGTGGAGTCGTGGACGTCGTGGTGCTCGCGGCCGTGGTTGTCGAGGTCGTCGTCGTCGAGCCACTCGCGTTGTCGTTCCCGTTATCGGGCCGCAAGACGATGAAGAGCCCGGCGGCCACGATGACCGCCGCCGCCACGATCAGCGCAGTTCGCATCGCCCGATGGATAGCAAGAGTCCGGCTCGAAACGGGCCGGAACCGCCGTGTGCTGGATGCCGCACGTAACGACCGCCGAGCACCGAGTGCGCCAGCCGGCCGACGGCGATGGCGGTCCGGCCGACAGCCAAGTGCTCGAGAAACGGCATGGCCACATGTACTTCGGCAGAAGTTGGCCGCCGGTTCGAGCTCGGCTCGCTCGGCTTGTGCGGATGCGTCGGGACGACGTTCCAGAGCAGCACGTCCTCCTCGACGTCGAGCTCAGCGAGCACGCGATGCACGATCGTCGCCGTCGCCTCGGCGGGCCCGGCGCCGGAAACCTGGCGCTCAGACGTGAAGGGGAGACCGCTGACGCGTGCACCGCGATAGCCGGCCGCCTCCCCGACGAGGAGATAGCGGGCGCTCTGTCGACGATCGAGGTAGCCCGCCAGGCGCTCTCGACGCAGCTCCGATTCGGCGTACTGGTTGAACGTTTCGCCGATGCGGAGCGCCGCCAGCTCGTCGACCAGGCTTGACGTCACGCGGTGATTCTCGTCGCCGACGGGTACGGTGACCAGGCGTGGAGAAGCCACTCGCGATCCTCTTCGACATCGACGGCACGCTCATCTCGAGCGGAGGCGCCGGGGCCGAGAGTTGGCGCAGGGCCTTCAACGAGCTCTACGGCATCCCCGCAGACATCGGTCAGTTCACTGACGCGGGTATGACCGACCCGGAGGTCGGCCGCCTGACCTTCGCCAACGTGATCGGCCGGGAGCCGACGGAGGAAGAAATGGCGACGCTGATGGCGCGCCGGCAAGCGGCGCTTCCCGACGCCGTTGCCGAGTCCAAGGGTTACGAGGTCCTACCCGGGGTCGAGCAGACGTTGCAGCGGCTAACCGACGCAGGTTTCCTCCTCGGCCTCACCACGGGCGGGACCGAGGCAGCGGGGCACACGAAGCTCGAGCGCGGCGGCCTCAACCGGTTTTTCTCGTTCGGCGGGTACGGCTCGGACTCGCCCGACCGAACGGAGCTGACGCGCCGCGCAATCGAGCGCGCGGGTGAGGTCCTGGGCCGCCCGGTCGATCCAAAGCGGGTCCTCGTCGTGGGAGACACGCCGCTCGACATCGAGGCGGCCAATGAAGCCGGCGCCGTGGCCGTCGGCGTCGCGAGCGGCCACCACAGCGAGGACGACTTACGCAGCGCCGGGGCCGACTACGTCCTCGGGTCGCTCGAAGAAGAGCTCCCGGGCGTGGCCGAGCCGGGCGGCTCAGACACTTCCGAGTAGGAAAGCAGCTCGAGGAGCGATCCGTCGGGATCGCGGAAGTAGACACTCGTCCCCTTCCCTCTCGGCCCTTCGTGACTGATTGGACCGGCCTCGACGGGAACCCCGTGCCGCTCGAGGTGGTCGATCGCAGTTTCGAAGGTGCCTGGCCAGACGAAGCACAGGTCGCTGTTCCCAGGCTGAACGGGCAGTCTCGCGTTCAAGCCCTCGAAGCTCGGCCCGTGGACGTTGAGATGCCACTCACCGAAGAGGTAATGGGCGAACGTCTCGTCGCGCTGGACGATCTCGGCGCCGAGGACGTCGCGGTAGAAGGCGTTCGAGCGATCCCAGTCGGCTACCGCGATGACGCAGTGATCGAGCGCCAGGCGCACGACGAGACTCTTCCACGAAGATGCGATCTGTGCTCGAGCTCCAGACGTTCACCGACGGCGGCCAAAGCGCGCTGGAAGTCGCTGAGGAGGTCGCGGGCTTCATCCGCCCCGCGCAGCGCTCGCTCGACTTCGCGCACTACGACTTCCATCTGAGCCCTGAGCCCGCAGCCATCGTCGCCGAAGCAATCCGAGCCGCGGCCCGACGCGGCGTCGCCGTGCGCTTCATCTACAACCTCGACCATCGAAATCCGATCCCCGTTCCGCCACCGCCGGAGCCCGACGGCGTTCTAATCGATTCGCTCGGCGTCCCCGTGCGCCCGATCGCCGGCGTTCCGGACCTGATGCATCACAAGTTCGTCGTGCGCGACGGCTTCGCCGTCTTCACGGGGTCGATGAACTGGACCGACGACTCGTGGACGGTCCAGGAAAACGTAATCGCGCTCGCGGAGTCGCACGAGCTTGCCGCGCGTTTCATTCAGGACTTCGAGCAGCTCTGGGAAACCGGCGCGGTCGAGCGGAGTGGGCTCATCGAGACGACGCCGGTCCCTGTCGGTGAGCACCAGGTGCGTACGTGGTTCACGCCCGGCCACGGCGAGGATCTCTCGCAGCGGATCGCGGAGGCGATCCTCAAGGCTCGGCGTCGTGTCCGGATCGCGTCGCCCGTGATTACCGCCGCTCCTGTCCTCGCAGCGCTGGCTGAGGTCATCTCGGAGGCCCGGGTCGACGTCGCCGGGTGCGTCGACCGGCCGCAGATCGACGGCGTCATCTACCAGTGGGGCGAGAACGGCAACATCTTCTGGAAGCTGCCGCTCCTCGAGCGAGTCCTGACGGCGCCCTTTTCGGCCAAGCAGTCGACTCCGTGGGAACCGACGGGCAGCCTGCACAACTTCATGCACGCGAAGCTGACGGTCGCCGACGACACGATCTTCGTCGGCAGCTTCAACCTTTCACGCTCGGGCGAGCAGAACGCCGAGAACGTCCTCGAGGTGACCGATCCGGACCTGGCCGAGCGGCTCGCGGGCTTCGTGGACCAGACCCGCGCGCTCTATCCCCGCTTCACTCCCACTCAATCGTCGA
>DASSXA010000170.1:0-3149 GCA_035704315.1 Gaiellaceae bacterium | reverse complement strand
TACTTCCGCCGCACCGTTCTCGTCGCATCGGCGCACAACATGCCGGTCGAGAGCTATCCGTGGCGGTTCTCCTCGGTCATCTCGGTCGGCAGCCACGAGGAGCCCGATCCGCTGACGTACTACTACAACCCGAATCCGCCGGTGGAGTTCTTCGCCCGGGGGGTCGACGTCGAGGTCGCCTGGCTCGGCGGCGCGAGGGCGCGCTCGACCGGCAACAGCTTCGCGACTCCGCACATCAGCGCGATCTGCGCGCTCGTGCTCGGCAAGCATCCCGAGCTGACGCCCTTCCAGTTGAAGAGCACGCTCTACCTGACCGCATCGAACGTGGAGGGTGAGGATGGCTGAGAACGACTCCCTGCAAGCCGCCGTCGCGGCCGGCGTGCTCGCGTCGGAGCAGGCGAACCGCGACCTGCTCCAGGCCACAGTCGAGGTTGCGCGCGGCATCTTTTCCGCCAGGGCCGCTTCGGTCTTCCTCTACGACGAGCGGACGGACGAGCTCGTCTTCGAGGCCGTGGCCGGTGAGGGATCGCAGACGCTGCTCGGCCAGCGAATCCCATCGAGCACCGGAATCGCCGGCTGGGTCCTCGTGACGCGCCAGCCCATCGTGCTCGAGGACGTCTCCGCCGACCCGAGGTGGGGCGGCCACGAGATCGCCGCGAAGACCGGCTATGTCCCCAGAGGGCTGATGGCGGTCCCGCTGATTCACGAGGAGGAGCCGGTGGGCGTCCTGAACGTGCTCGATCGCCCGCAGGAGACGCGGTTCTCGCTCGAGGAGATGGAGCTGCTCGGCCTGTTCGCTGACCAGGCGGCGATCGCGCTCGATCTGCTCAGGAAAGGTCGCCGTGCCAAGGCGGTGCTCGAAGACGCCGGCGCCGACATAGGGGTCGTGGCGCGGGTCGCCTCCAAGCTCGACGCACTCGAGGGCCCAGAGCGTCAAGCCGGCATCCAGCTTCTCGGCGCGCTCGAGCAGATCTTCACCCAGACACGCTGAAGCCGGAGCTTCCGCCCCGGCTTCAGGGTCCAGCCGTAAACCTAGTCGACCTTCGGGTGATGCACGTGACCTTCGACGTCCGGTGGCTCCTCGGTGGCGTCGACCTTCTGGTCCGGGTCGTCGAATCGAGCCGCGGCGGCGGCGTGCGCCTCCACGTCGTCCCCCTCGTCACGCTGGTCGACGTGATCTGTGTAGTCGGTGTAATCGCGATCCTTAGACAACAGGGTCTCCTTTCGGGGTCGGCTGTTCCGATTCACTAGACGGTGGGCGGCATCCGAATCTTCCCACAGGCTCGAAAAAACTCAATCAAAAAACTCAATCCTTGGAAAAACGTCTTCGCCGTGGGATGCTTCCTCGGTGACAAGCGCGCTGCGGCAACGGCTCGGCGACGCCGCGCGCTCTTTCGGCCGCGTCTTCCACAATCCCAACATCCGCCGGATCGAGGGCGCGTGGGCCGTCTCGATCATCGCCCACTGGGCGTACGGGATCGCCTTGGCCGTTTTCGCCTACCGGCAGGGCGGCGCCGCTGCCGTGGGCATCGTCGGCCTCGTCCGCTTCATCCCCTCTGCGATCGCCTCGCCGTTTGCGGCCATGCTCGGCGACCGCTTCCCGCGCGAGCGGGTCATCGTCGTAGCCGAGCTGACGAGGTCCGTCCTGCTCGCGGCGAGTGTCTTCGTCATCGCGCTGGAAGGCCCAACGGCCCTTGTCTACGTCCTCGCGGGGCTCGTCTCGATCGCGTACTCGGCGGTGCGGCCGGCGCAGGCTGCGCTCCTGCCTTCCCTCGCGACGAGCCCGGCCGAGCTGACGGCGGCGAACGTCACCTCGAGCACGCTCGAGAGCCTCGGGATCTTCGGCGGTCCCGCCATCGGCGGGCTGCTCCTCGCCGCAACGAGCGTCGAGGTCGTCTTCGGCGCGGCAGCCGTCGCCTTCCTGCTGTCGGCGGTGCTCGTCAGCCGGGTACGCATCACGGAGCGACCCGAGCCGCACGAGCGGCGGGGAAGCGCCGTGCGCCAGTTCGCCGCCGGCTTCGTCACACTGGCCACCCAGCCTGGCCTGCGAGTGCTCGTGCTGCTGCTCGTCGCACAGACGCTCGTCGCCGGCGCCCTCAACGTCCTCATCGTCGTCTCCGCGCTCCAGCTCTTGGATCTCGGCGAGCAGGGCGTCGGCTTTCTCAATTCCGCGGTCGGGATCGGAGGGCTCGTGGGGGCGATGGTCTCCGCCGTGCTGATCGGGCGGCGGCTGACCTCGAACTTCCTGCTCGGGATCCTGCTCTGGGGGGTTCCGATCGCTCTGATCGGCGTCTTCCCGGAGCCTGGTCCTGCCCTGTTCTTCCTCGCACTGGTCGGTCTCGGGAACACGCTCGTCGACGTCTCCGCCTTCACGCTCCTCCAACGCGCCGTTCCCGACGAGGTGCTCGCGCGCGTCTTCGGCGCCGTCCAGAGCCTCTGGGTTGGGACGATCGGCATCGGAGCCATTGTGGCGCCGCTTCTGATTGCGGCGTTCGACGTTCGCGGCGCGCTGATCATCACCGGTGCGCTGCTGCCGATCCTGGCGACGTTGCTCCGTCGACGGCTGGCCGAGCTCGACGAGGTGCCGGTGCCGGAGCGTGAGCTCGAGCTGCTGCTCGGGATCGACATCTTCTCGCCGCTTCCGCCGCCCACGCTGGAGAGCCTCGCCAGATCGTTGATCCCGGTGCGCGTCGAGGCGGGCCGGGAGATCGTCCGTGAAGGCGAGCCCGGCGACCGCTTCTACATCATCGATTCCGGTGAGGTGGAAGTGGTGAGCGACGGGCGGGTGCTCAATGTCGAGGGGCCCGGCGAGTATTTCGGCGAGATCTCGCTGCTGCGCGACGTTCCCCGCACGGCCACGGTCCGGGCGCAGGACGATGTGGAGCTGCGCGCGCTCGAGCGCGACGATTTCATCGCCGCGGTCACCGGCCACGCGGTCAGCGCCGAGGTGGCGGACTCGATCGTCGCGACCCGGCTCAGCTCGCTGCGTCCGAGCCTAGCTTCCGTCTGATCTCTGCTCGAGCCTCGTCGGTCTTGGGCAGCTCGTCGAAGCCCATGGCCCTAAGGATCTCCGGCGTCTTCGTGAACTGAATCTCGCTGTAGTCGACGATCTGGAGGTTGTGGCCCCACGGGTCCTTGACGTCGTTCCC
>DASSXA010000121.1:0-7450 GCA_035704315.1 Gaiellaceae bacterium | reverse complement strand
GTGACGGGGTCATACGTCCCCGGAGAGATTGCGGTGATCATTCGTGCTCGAAGAGCGTCAGTCGCGCCGAGCCGTACCGCCGGCTCGTCCGTACAGCAAGCGGCAGCTCCGGCTCCTCCTTCATGTGGGTCTCGATCACGGCGAGACCCTCTTCAGCGAGGACTTGCGGCAAATAGATGGCGAGGCCGGTTTGCACGGACGAAAACTCGCGGTAGGGCGGGTCGGCGAGGACGAGATCGTAACGCCTGCCTGCGCCGGCCTCTCCGGCGAGGACCTGGATTGCGTCGCGGCAGAGCACCGTGGCTCCCAGGCGCAGCTTCTCGAGGTTCCGGCGGATCGCTTGGCAGGCGGCGGGATCGTCTTCCGCGAAGACGGCCGAGGCTGCACCTCTCGAGAGCGCCTCGAGCCCGTAGGCGCCGGAGCCCGCGAAGAGGTCGAGCACCGTGGCGCCGTCCACGGGCCCGATCTGGTTGTAGGCGGCTTCCCGGACCCGGTCGGCGGTCGGACGTGTGTCGTGCCCCTTCGGCGCGATGATCTTCGCGCCCCGCTTCTCGCCGGCGATGATTCTCACCTGCTAGCTACTGGACGGCAGGGGCGGCGCGCCGTCGGGCAAGCGCACGCGCAACCCACCACGAGGCCGCGGCGAGGGCAACCATGACGACGGTCAGCACCAGGTGGAACCCGACGTCCTCCTGATTGACGACGTAGTCGGAGACCACGGCGCCGATGCCCGCGACGGCCCACATCAGCGCGACGAGGCCTAGCTCTACGCCCCGCCACCCGCCGAGCGCTCCGACGACGATCGGCCCGAGCAGCGCGAGCGGGATGAACAGCGGGTCGATCCAGAACAGTGCGCTCACGACGAGGCCAGCGACCGCCCACGGAATCCATCCGCGATTCACGAGCGAACCTTCTCACCTCGAGCGGTCACGCAGCCAGATCGTGTTCGGCGAACAGGCGCTCGACTTCGTCGTTCAGCGGGCCGTCGTAGTCGACGAGCTCCTCTGCCACATTCCGAGCCAGCTCCAAGAGGTCCCGGTCGGCACGCAGCTTCGTGAAGCGGAAATCGGACAGGCCCGACTGGCGCGTACCGAGCAGCTGTCCTTCGCCGCGGAGCTCCAGATCTGCTTCGGCAAGCTCGAAACCGTCGTTGGTCGCCGCGAGCGCCTCCAAACGTGCCTGCGCGGACTCGGTCAGCTCCTCTCGGCGCCTCGAGACGAGCAGGCAGTACGACTGCTCCGCCCCGCGCCCGACGCGGCCACGGAGCTGGTGGAGCTGCGCGAGCCCGAAACGGTCGGCCTCCTGGACAATCATCACCGTCGCGTTCGGAACGTCGACCCCGACCTCGATCACCGTCGTCGCGACGAGGACGTCGAGCTGCCGCGCCTTGAACCGCGCCATCAGGTCACGGCGATCGTCGGGCCTGAGCTTTCCGTGCAGGCAGCCCACGCTGAAGCCGCGCAGCTCGGCCCGCTGCAACCGCTCCGCCTCCTGCTCGGCGGCCCGAGCGCGACTCGTCTCCGAAGCTTCGATCAGCGGACAGACGACGTACGCCTGCCGACCCTCCCCCAGCAGCCGGGTGAGCCGGCGGTAGGCCTCTGATGCCCGATCCTCCGGAATCCAGCGCGTGACGATCGGCTTCCGGTTCGCCGGAGGCTTGGTGATCTCGGTCACCGAGAGGTCGCCGTAGACCGTGAGGGCCAATGTCCGCGGGATCGGCGTCGCGGTCATGTGGAGCGTGTGTGGTCTCCGACCGGCTCTGATCGCCGCGCGCTGCTCGACGCCGAACCGGTGCTGCTCGTCCACCACGGCCACCGCCAGGTCGGACAGGTCGACGCCTTCCTGGATCAGCGCGTGCGTCCCGACGACGATCTGGGCGCTCGGCGCAGCGCGCCGTGCCCGAGCTCCCACGGAGCTCGTCAGGAGCGCGCAGGAAACGCCCAGCTCCGCGCAGATCGGCTCGATGGTGAGGAAGTGCTGCTCGGCGAGCGTCTCCGTCGGCGCCATCAGCGCGCCCTGACGGCCGGCCTCGACGGCGCGAAGGAGCGCATACAGCGCGACCACCGTCTTCCCGGAGCCCACGTCGCCCTGGAGGAGCCGCTCCATCGGGCGCTCGCCCTCGAGGTCGGCGTCGATCTCCGCGATCGCCCGCTCCTGGTCTGGAGTGAGCTGGAACGGCAGGGCCCCGCGGTACCGGTCAACCAGCTCGCCGGGCTCGCCGAGCGCCGTCGCACGCTCCTCCTCCCGCCCCAGCCGCCGTCGTGCGAGACCGACCTGGAGCACCAGGAGCTCGTCGAAAGCGAGGCGGCGCCTCGCACGCTCTCCGTCGGCCTCTTCGCGTGGATGATGGAGCGCGACGAACGCGTCGGCTTTCCCTGGAAGCTCCGTCGCCGCCTTGAGCGTGGCCGGCAGCGGATCGACGACGTCGCGCGCGTACTCGAGGGCCGCTCCGGCAACGTCGCGCAGCTTCTTGACGGTCACTTCCTCCGTCGCCGGATAGACCGGCGCGAAATCAGCCGTGGCCGAGAGCCCGTCCAGGTCGTACGAGCGAACCGCGAAATCACTGCCGCGCAGACTCCCACGCAGGCGGACGCGCATTCCGGGCTGAAGCCGGTCGGCAAGCCACGCCTGGTTGAACCAGACGGCGGTGATCTCGCCGGACTCGTCCGCCACCCGCGCCTTGACGAGCTTCAGGCGTCGGGCCCGCTGGAGGCGCGTGCTCCGCACCTCGCCGGCAATGACGGCCTCGTCGTCACCGAAGAGGTCGGCAATGGGCCGCTCGGGAGCGGCGGGCTCGTAGCGTCGTGGCCGATACTCGAGTGCATCGCCGACGGTCCGCAGCCCGAGCTTCGCAAGCCGTTTCTTGACGGTCGGGCCGACCCCCGGAAGGACGTCGATGGGGCGCTCGAGCCGCTCGGGCCGCGAGGTTCCCGGAAGCACCGGCCACGACGGAGGCGCCTGGGCCCCGGCGAAGCCGCGGTGGCGACTCAGGCGCTCTCCGCGTGGAGCGGTTCCGGCTCGGACTCGAGGAACTCGACCTGAAGTTTCTCGATCCGGGCACCGTCGACATCGACGACGGTGAACCTGAGCCCGTCCCAGACGACCTCGTCGCTTTCTTCCGGCGCGCGGCCGAGCTGGCCGAAGACGAAGCCCGCGAGCGTGTGGAAGTCCTCCTGGGGCATCTCCTTCTCGAACTGTTCATTGAAGTCGTCGATCGGGAAGGTGCCGTGGACGCGAATCGTCCGGTCGTCGAGGCGCTCCACAGTCTCGTCGGGCAGGTCGAACTCGTCCTCGATCTCGCCGACGATCTCCTCGAGCAGGTCCTCGAGCGTGACGATCCCCTCCATTGCGCCGTACTCGTCCACGACGATCGCCATGTGCTGATTCGTGCGGCGGAACTCCCTGAGCATGGCGGCAAGATCCTTCGTCTCCGGAACCATCGGCGCGGGCCGGACGAGCTCTTCGACGCGAATCGTCGCAAGGCCGCCGTCGCTGACGGCGGAGAAGAGGTCACGTACGTGCAGGACACCGACGATCTCGTCGAGCGAGCCGCGATACACCGGGTAGCGCGTGTACGGCGACTCGATCACCGCGGCCAGGCAGTCCTCCGGCGGAAGGTCGACGGAGAGCGCAACGACCTCGGGGCGCGGAACCATTACGTCTGCGACTTCCTTGTCGGCGAAATCGAACACCTTGTACAGCATCTCCTGCTCGTCCTCGGCCAGCTCGCCGCGCTCCGTCGACTGCGAGAGGAGCATCTTCAGCTCCGCCTCCGAGTACACGGCGCCCTCGGCGCCCGGCGGCTCGAGCCCGAGCAAACGCAGTGCCAGATCGGACGAGCTCTGCAGAAGCCAGATCAGGGGCTTGAAGACCCAGAAGAAGACTCGAACAGGTCCCGAGACGGCGAGTGCGACCGTCTCGGAGTGCCCGAGGGCCACGCCCTTTGGCACCAGCTCGCCAACGACCACGTGCAGATACGTGATGAGCAGGAACGCCAATCCGAACGCGAGCACTCCGGCAAGCACCGGGTCCAATACACGGGCGAGCACAGGCTCGCCGATAGCACCGATTGCCAGGCTCGTCGCCGTCACCCCGAGTTGCATCGCGGCGATGAAGCGCGGTGGATCGGCGGTAATCGCAAGCGCCGTTCGGGCCCGGCGGCTTCCGGACTGCTCGAGCTCGCGGAGCCGCGTCCTCCTCGCCGTGACGAGCCCGTACTCTCCGGCGACGAAGAACGCGTTCAGCAGCAGGAGTGCTGCAACGGCGAGAAGCTCGAGGACAAGCATCATGCCCCGCTCTCCGGGGCTCGAGGACTAGGCGGTCGGTCGTCGTCCAAAGAAGTCCACGGATTATAGGGACGACTTCGGCGGTCCCCGCCGGCCACGAACGTATGTTCTAGAATGTCGTCGGTCATGCGGGTCGAGTATCGGGAAGAGCCCTGCAGAAGCGCCCTCAATCGCGTCAAGGGAATGATGTTCGAGTGGTCCCTGAATCCGTACATGGGTTGCGTCCATCGCTGCACGTTCTGCTACGTGCGGGCCTTCGAGCACCGCGCCGACCGGCCTTCGGATGATCGTTACGGAACCTCGATCCGCGTCAAGGTCAACGTCGCGGAGGTGCTGCGGCGCGAGCTCGGGCGTGCATCCTGGGAGGGCGACACGGTCGCCGTCGGCGCCGCCACTGACCCGTACCAGCCGGCGGAGGGCAAGTACCGGCTCACACGCGGCTGCATCGAGGCCTTTGCCGAGTTCTCGAACCCCTTCAGCCTGATCACGCGCGGCCCGATGATCGTTCGCGACCTCGATGTGCTGGTCGAGGCAGCCCGGCGCGCCGAGGTCTCGATCACGTTCTCGATCCCGACGATCGACGAAGAGGTCTGGCGGAAGACCGAACCGAGCACGGCGCATCCGAGGCAACGGCTTCGCGCCGTCAAGGAGCTCGTCGACGCCGGCATCAAGGTCGGCGTCGGCATGGCCCCGATCCTGCCCGGAATCTCGGACAAGCCCGAGCAGCTCCGCCGGGTCGTGAAGGCGGCGCGTGAGGCGGGCGCGACCGGCGTCTGGACGAACCTGCTCTTCCTCCGGCCCGGGACGCGCGAGCACTTCCTCGAGCACCTCGCAAAGGACTGGCCCGAGCAGCTCGGCCGCTACCTCGAGCTGTACGACGGCCGTGAGTACCTGAGGAACGGAGAGGCGAAGCCGATTCGCGAGCAGGTCGCAGCGTTCGCGAAAGAGCTCGGCGTCAAGGACCGTCGCCGCAAGCCTCTCGACGGCACCCAGCACGACGAGCAGCTGGCGCTCGCGGTGTGACAGGCCGGACGGGCCTAGTATTCAGTAGCCGTGGCTCAGGACCCAAGCGCGGACGGGAAGACCGAAATCACCTGCCTGATCGTCGACGACCATGAGGTCGTCCGCGAGGGGCTGCGCTTGTCGTTGTCGCGTGCCCCGCACATTCGTGTCATAGGCGAGGCCTCCGACGGAGCCTCGGCCGTCTCATTGGCCGAGCGCCGGAAGCCGAAGGTGGTCGTCATGGACGTCCGTATGCCGGGGATGGACGGGCTCGAGGCGACGAAGCAGCTGACCGCGCGTGTCCCGGACGTCTCCGTGCTGATCTTCACCGCTTACAGCGAGCGGAGCCTGCTCAGCCGCGGCCTCGAGTCGGGAGCGAAGGGTTACATCCTCAAGGAAGCTCCGCACCAGACGCTCGTGAGGGCGATCGAGAGGGTGGCGGCCGGGGACGGCTACGTGGATCCCGCGCTCATGCCGGCGTTCCTTCCGGGCGATCGCGAGGACCTGCTCACGGCCCGGGAGCGCGAGATCCTGCAGCTCCTCGCGGACGGGATGTCGAACGCCGACGTGGCGGCTCGCCTCTTCATCAGCCAGGAGACGGTCAAGAGCCATGTCCGCCACATCCTCACGAAGCTCGAGGCGGATACGCGCACGCACGCGGTGGCGATTGCGCTTCGCGAAGCGATCATCGACTAACGCCACGGGCTTGGCCGGGCTGGCCGGCCTTGCCGCCGCCGGCCTGCTCGCCCGGCATCTGCTGCGCCGTGAGCGTGAGCGCCATGCGCTCATGGATGCCGAGCGCGCCCGGCTCTCCGATCAGCTCATCGCTGCGGAGCAGGAGGAGCGGCGGAGGATCGCCTTGTTCCTGCACGACGTTCCCGTCCAGTCGATGTCGGGCATCGCGTTGATGCTCGACGGCGTCGGCGAGGCGATCGACCGTGGAGCCGACGCGGAGGCCAGGCGGATCCTCGGGATGGCGCTCGCGCGGCAGCGCGAGACGATTCGCGAGCTCCGCAACCTGTCCTTTGCGCTCGAGCCGGTCGTGCTTCGCGATCAGGGCTTCGGGCCGGCGGTGGCCGCGCTCGCCGAGCAGGTCGGCCTCTCACACCGGATTCAGGTCGACCTCGACGTCGACGCCGGCGAGGCGCTCTCCGAGCAGGCGCAGGCCGCGCTGTACCAGATCATCCGTGGAGCGATCGACCAGGCCGTGCGCCGCGGGCCGCCAACCCGGATCAGCGTCCGGATCGCATCGCTCGACGGCGGCAGCGTCGAGACGGTGATCGTCGACGACAGTCCCGGAGAGCGGCGGCGGCGAAGCTTCGACGAGCTCGAGGAGCGGGCCCGGACGATGCAGGGCAGCGTGTCCGTCGAAACAAGGCCCGACGGCGCGGGGACCGCCGTGCGAGTGACGCTCCCGCCCTACACGGCGCGAAGTTAGAGTCCCGCCGCAAATGGCGTACCTCCTCTTCGTCTCGAAGCCGACCGGCTACGAGCTCCGCGAGCGGGACGGCGAGTTGCCCCCGGTGGGCACTGTCGTCAACGAGGAGGAGGGCCGGATGATCGTCACCCGCGTCGGGCCCTCGCCGCTCCCCGGCGACGATCGCCGCTGCGCCTACCTCCAGGACGTCTAGCCCGCGGCCGATTCGGCCGCGATCCGGCCGAACACGAGCGCCGCCGACAGGCCGCTCGCGTAGCCGCCCGTGGACCAACCGCCGGCATCGACGCCGGCGGCGAAAAGCCCGTCTAGCGGCTCGCCTCGCTGGTTGAGAACACGGGCCCGCTCATCGATGTGCAGGCCGCCGATGGTGTGTGTCACCGCGGCGCGGACGAGGACTGAGATGCCCCCGCTTTGTTCTCGGACCGGCGCGCCTGCGTCGCGGGCGGCGTCGATCATCTCGCGCACGGTTCTCTCGCGTACGCGCTCGTCCAGCACCCGGGGCTCGACGGTGTACCAGGCGACGCCGCCGGGCCAGCGGGCGATCTTTTGGACGAGGTCCGTCTCGGACCAGGCCGGCGGCCCCTCGAACCGCTCCCGGCCGTCTTGCGACGTCACCGTCGCGTACCGGCCGTACAGCTGAGTGAGCCGGACGAAATCGTCTTCAGCGATTGCGTCGGTCGCCGGCATCCCGCGGCCGTAGAACTCGCCCATGTCGCCGAAGGTC
>DASSXA010000025.1:0-5708 GCA_035704315.1 Gaiellaceae bacterium | reverse complement strand
AAAGCGGCCTCGCGAGCCAGGGCGGCGCTCGGTAGGAGCACGGGTAGGAGCAGGAACTCGCACGTCTCGCACGCCAGTTCCCCTGCCGCTTCCAGGCGCCGAAGCGGCTCAGGGAGCAGCGCGTCGAGCGCCGCCCGGACGATCTCTGTGACGACGCCCTGCCCGAGCGCCTCGACCTCGACCGCCTCGTACTTCAAGTGCGGCCTGTGACGCCTATCGACCTTCTGGACCCTTCGAGCGCCCTACGGGCCTACGATCTCGTAGTGCGTGACGAAGCGTTCGCGATCGACGAGAAAGCGATCGTGCTCGTCGTAGAACACGGCCTCGTCGAGGTTGTCGCCTGCGAATGCGCGGATCGCGTCCAGCGAGTCCCACAGGCTGATCGTCACGAACTCGATGCGGTCGCCGTCCTCGCGACGCAGGATGTAGTAGCCGCTGTTCCCGGCCGTCTCGCGAGCCGCGCGCCCGCCGGTGCGCTCGATGTAGTCCAGGTAAGCGTCCGAGTCCTCGCGCCGAGTCCACCCGCGCCACGTTCGGGCGATCATGCTGATGCCAACGCGCGGTCCCGTCCGGTTATTTCGCCTGAGCCACGGCCGCGCCTGCGGCTTCGAGTCCAACGTCGGACAGGAAGGGCCGCGGGAGACCGCGGCCCTTCGTTTAGGCGGCACGGCCGGTGGGGGCACCGGCGGGGGCACCATTTCAGCCTGGACCGCCTCCCTCACCGATCTCACCCGTGGAGGAATGCGGCTTCCCGCATGGGCAGGGAGGTCGGGATGCCCCCAGCGGGATTCGAACCCGCGCTACGGCCTTGAAAGGGCCGTGACCTGGGCCGCTAGTCGATGGGGGCGCTGCTCCTAGGGCAGGATAGCCCGATGGAAGAGGCGCGGCGGGTGGCGATCATCGGCGCCGAGCTCGACCTCGGCGCGGGAAGGCGCGGGGTCGACATGGGGCCCTCGGCGATCCGCTACGCCGGTCTCGGCGAGCGGCTTGCGGCGCTGGGCATCGCGTCCGAGGATCTGGGAAACGTCTACACGGAGATCCGTGAGACTGCTGATCCAGGCGATCCCAATGCCCGCTTTCTCTCACAGATCCGTGAGACCTGCGAGCAGATTGCGGACCGCGTGCGGGATGCTGCCGAGCGAGGGCTCATTCCTCTCGTCCTGGGCGGTGATCACTCCGTGGCGATCGGGTCGATCGGCGGGCTGGCGTCGCTCCATGGGCCCGGTGCGGTGCTCTGGTTCGACGCCCACGGCGATCTGAACACGCCGGAGACGACTCCGAGCGGGAACGTCCACGGCATGCCTCTCGCAGCCGCGCTCGGCCGCGCGGGCGCTGGATTCGAGAGCGAGCGCTGGCCGCTTCCGTCGGTCGACCCGGACCGAGTCGCGCTGATCGGGATCCGCAGCCTCGACCCGGGCGAGCGCGAGGTCGTGAAGGAGACGGGGATCGCCGTCTACACGATTGCCCATGTGGACCGCCGTGGGGTCGAGCCCGTGCTCGCCGAGGCACTGGAGCGCGTCTCGGGCGCCCCGTTCGTCCATGTCTCGGTCGACCTGGATGTCGTCGACCCGGATGTTGCACCGGGCGTGGGATCGCCCGTTCGCGGCGGATTCTCGTACCGGGAGGCGCACCTGATGATGGAGCTAGTCGCCGAAAGCGGGCTCCTCAGCTCGCTGGAGCTGGTCGAGGTCAACCCGATACTCGACCACGAGAACGAGACTGCGGGCCTGGCGGTGGAGCTGGCCGCGAGCGCGCTCGGGGCACGCATCTTGTAGCGCTACATTGACCGGGCCGGGGCCGGTAGCTCAGCTGGTAGAGCAGGGGACTTTTAATCCCAAGGTCACAGGTTCGAATCCTGTCCGGCCCATCTAGGGGCCTGTCCCCGTGCCGAAACCGCACAGGTAAGCCAAGTGGCAGGTGCGAGATAGGCGAGATTTGCGATTCGGTGCTGTCCCCGGTGCTTTCCTCGGGATCTCGCCGAGTCTGGCAACGCGGCGGGTCGAAGTCCCGCGCCGCGCTCGAGCGTAGGACGCCGCCGCCGGCGCGGCTAGATGGCCGTTTACGCGGTGAGCTTCTTCGACGCTTCGGCGACCTCTTCAAGAGCTTCGTTGAAGTCGCTCGAACCTGCGGAACGCTCCCGCCACAAAGGGTGAGTTCCCGCCGATCGGCTAGTAGCGCACGTCAGCCGCGGCCTAACAGTGAAGGGGCGAGGTTTTCGGGGCGCCGCCTCGACAGCGACCGCTATTGGAACGAGCGCCGTCGAGCGCTGATCGAGGAGGCGCGGGTCACCACCGAGGAGCGCGACGGCCGCAAGTACGTCGTCCGGCATCTTGCTCCACAATTCGGCCCAGTCTCCGAATTCCCCCGAGCGTCAGGAGTTTCCAGTGCCACTCGCGGCTGACCATCCGTTCCTCGAAGTCCTCGGGACGATCCTCATCTTCTTCCTTTTCGTGGGGTGGTTCGGGTTGCTGATCGTCATGATCGGAGACGTCTTCGGCCGCCACGACATCCGGGGCGGGAAGAAGGTCCTTTGGCTGCTGCTTCTTATCTTCGTCCCGTTCATCGGCGTCTTCGCCTACGTGATCGTGAACAGCGACGGGATTGCCCAGCGCAGGGCCGAGCGGGCGCTGCCGGATTACGTCACGCCGATTGAGTGATCGCAGATACTCGACGGCGCGCTGGCAACGGCTCCGCAAAGCCGTGCTCGCCCACTACGGCCACGTCTGTGAGATCGAAGGGCCGCGCGCACCGGCTACGCAACGACCGTCCACCACCTGATCCCGAGCTCGCAGGGAGCTCGCAGGCGCCGCACCCGTTCTGGGAGCCCTCGAACCTCGTCGCCAAGCTGCCCACGCTGCAACTACGGCGACGGCAGCCGCAGGCGCAAGAGCGAACGGAGAAGGCAATCGGCGTCCTCCAGCAGCTCGCGGACGCGGGGCCGAACCCTGCGCTGATCTTGAGCCTGTGCGACCTCTATGCGGAGACGAGAGCATGGGACGAGATCGTGGACGCAGCCGCCGGCGTGGCCAGACGGTCATGTTCCTGAACGGCGGCAGCTGCGGCGGCGGCAGCGTGGTGAACACGATGGTCCAAACGGGTGACGGCCTCAATCACCCGTGGGCGTACTCGGCGGTCGGAACGACGTAGACGTCGGCAGCCGGCAGGGCTACCGCGAAGCGAGCTCGCGTCCTTCCGAAGGGCAGGTGACGGCGCACGGAGCAGCGGTTCCTCGGCGTTCCAGCCTCTTCCGCTTCCGGCTATCCGTCCGGTTTCAGACATGCGGCGAGCGCTGCGGGATTGCCCCGCAGCGATCGCCCCTGACCACCTCGCGCCGGAGCCGACGCCAGGCTCGCGTCGATCTTCGGCGGGGCGAGTGCTCTTCTGCGGGAACTGACCCGCTTGCGTCATCCCAACCGCTTCGAGAAGTGCCGATGCCTTGCGAGAAGTTCAAGAGGAAACGAGGGTTCCAATGGGCCAGACAAGCGATCCGTTTATGGCTTTCGCCCGTGTGTTCGGTCTGATGGCCGAAACCATGACACTCCAACAGCGCCGAAGGGCCTCGGCGAAGCTTCGCGCCCTTGGCGGCAACGCCCCGGATACGGCGTACTTCGCGGGCCTCGCCGACGCCCTCGACGAGTACACGGAGGAAGCCGACGCGTGGGTCCCGTGATGCAACCTCAGCCTGCAGCAGTCGTTCTCGAGCTCGTCTGCCCATGCGGCATCACCTTTGAGCCGTCGCCGTGGTTCGACCCCGAACTGGACAAGCCGGTGTGCGATGAGTGCGCCGGCGATGAGTAGCCGCGTCCGTTCGGTCGAAGGCTGCGAGCGCCCGAACCGAAGCCTCGCCTAAAGCAGCGGGCGAGTTCGGCGAGACCGCCCTTGCCAGGTCGAAGGCTGCGAGCGGACCGACTACTTCGCTAACGGGCTTTGCGAGATGCAAGCGTCCTGTACGGCCGTCGGCCGCCTCTTGCCGGTCGCTAGCTGGGTTCGTGAACGACGACCACCGGCCTCTTCGACCGGCGGACGACGGCGGCCGACACGCTTCCGAGCAGCGAGCCGGCGATGCCACCGTGGCCCCGGGTCCCGACGACGACGAGGTCGGCGTCCCGGCGCTCGGCGATCATCGCGATCTCCTCGGCTGCGTCGCCCTCGAAGATCTCGAACTCGGCCTCGACTCTGGCCTCCTCGGCCATCGTCCTCGCGGCGTCCAGGGCTGCGCGGGCTCGGTCCAGGTGCTCGCTGAGCTTGTGCTCGTAGACGGAGCCACCCAGGAGGTCGGATACGTGTGCAGTGACGGCTACGACCAGCACCTTCGCGCCCAGCCGCTTGGCGAGGTCGAAGCCCTCCGAGAGGGCCGCCTCGGAGCCCTTGGACCCGTCCGTTCCGACGACGATCGTTGCCATCGGTCCCTCCTTCGGTTCGCCTGGAACACGACGTTCCGGGCCGAACCGCGCACACCCTACAGCGACGAAGACCCCGCCTGGATCGTAACGCCGGGCCTGTAGGTGGTGTTCACCTTCGAGCTGGAGGCGGCGGGACGGGACGCCGGCCGAGCCCACCGTCGATGCAGAGCACCGTCACAAACTGGCGAACCGGGGCACGATCCGGCTCGGGCGTCATCGATCGTCGCGCGTGGTCGGAATCCTGGTCTCGAACGACAACGAGCCTTCTGTTCTGATCGTCGAGGACGTGTCCTAAAGGGCGTCTAGCGCCGAGCTCGACGCACGGGACATCGCCCTTCACTTCGGACACTAAGACGGAGGCGAGCTTGTCCGCAAGCTGTACGGACACCCGGACGCGGCTCGAGCCCGCGAGCGTATCCGCGAGGCGTTCCGGCAAGCACCGCCCGCGCCTGCGCCGATCCGAGCGGCGTCGTGAAGGTGAGTCACAGCGCGAGTCACGACCGGCCGATTAACAGGGAATCGCTTCTATCCGGCCCATCTGAGGAGCTGCAACTCGTAGCCTAAGGTCCTGTCCAGCTCGAATCCCTACAGGGAGACTCAGATGCCAGTGCTCGTTCTCTTCCGGTGGAGCGGAGACACCGAACATCTGCTCGGCACCTACGATCGGGAGCTACAGCATCCAGTCCCGCGGGAGCAGCCGAGGCGCATCGCCCACACGTGCGTCGGGACGGACGAGGGGATGGTGATCGTCGACGTGTGGGAGTCAGAAGAGGACCTCCGCGTAATGATGGACGACCCGGAGTTCCAGCAGAACCTCCGCGACTCGGGCACCCCGGAACCCGACAGCGTCGACGTGTGGCCGGTGCACGCTTCAATTCCCTAGGCCGACAAAGTCAACCCCGACCGGACTTCCGGGCGGGAGTATGCGAGACGTGTGTCCGCATGGTGTCCTTGCTGCTGTCATCGACGAACTAAACCTTCGATTTGCAGGCAGGTTCGAATCCTGTCCGGCTCATGTCGTGCGGAGCCGCGGGCTTCAGCGCTCGGAGACGTCGACGCCGTGCTCGCGGAGCAGTGTCACGACCCGATGCGGATCGTCGGGGGTGATCACGGGCTCGGTGCGTTTGCCCAGGTCGAGGACGAGCCCTACGTGTCTCTTCGGCCGGTGCCAGTCGAAGTTGAACCAGTGGCGCAGGTCAGTGCTGCCCCAGATCCGCCATCTGCCGAAAGCGAGGCCGCGGAGCCCCACCTGCGTAACCCGACGGATGTCCGCATACGGAACGTTCTTCGGACGCAAAAACGCAC
>DASSXA010000380.1:0-3860 GCA_035704315.1 Gaiellaceae bacterium | reverse complement strand
CAGGCGGACTGTTACGCGGGCCTCTGGGTCGGACACGCCCTCGACACCCGCTTCATCGAGGACATCACGCGGCAGGACGTTTCCGATGCCCTCGACGCAGCGGCAGCTGTCGGAGACGATCGCATTCAGGAGCGCGCCCAGGGCCGCGTGACGCCGGAGTCCTGGACACACGGGTCGGCGCAGCAGCGTCAGACCTGGTTCGTGCGCGGCATCGAGGGCACAGGGCCGCAGAGCTGCGACACGTTCTCGGGCCCCGTGTAACACGCGCGCGCGCCTGTTCCAACCTAGAGTAGGTTCCTCGCCGTGCTCCTCGCGCTGACCACGAACCAGAAGCTCGGCCTTGGGCTCACGGCCGCCGTGTTCATCGCGTTCTCGCTGCTGGCGGCGCTCGTGATCCCGCGCGGCAATCCCGACTTCCCGGGCAAGCGCGGCCTGGTGCCCTTCATCATCGTCACGGTGATCCTGATGATCGCGATGCTCAGTGCCGTGGAGGTCTTCGCGAAGGAGGAGCATCACGGCGAGGCCGCGGGCGAGACGACGGAGACGACCACGGGCACGACCGAGACACAGACGACGCCGACCGAGACCACGCAGACGCAAACGACGCCCACGGCGACCTCACCGACGGCTCCGCCGCCACCGCCGGCAGGCAATCCCCAGGCCGGGAAGGCCGTCTTCGAGGCCAACGGCTGCGGGAGCTGCCACACGTTCTCGCCTGCCGGCAGCAACGGGACTGTCGGGCCCGATCTCGACAACGCGCTGAAGGGCAAGGACGCTGCCTTCATCCGCCAGTCGATCGTCGATCCGAACGCCGAGATCACGTCTGGCTACAGCGCCGGCATCATGCCGCAGACCTTTGGCCAGCAACTCTCGCCGAAGCAGCTCGACGACCTCGTCGCGTTTCTGCAGTCGAATCAGTAACGGAGAGGGCGGGATTCGAACCCGCGACCCACCTTTCGGCAGGTACGCGATTTCCAGTCGCGCTCCTTAGGCCAACTCGGACACCTCTCCGGGTCGGCACAGGGTATCGGGTCACAAAGCCGACGAGCCCCTTTCGGGGCTCGTCGTTGGGTGGCCGCGGAACTAGGCGCCTCGGGCGCCGACGAGCTTGTGCTTTCGCGCCTCGTGGACGGCGATCAGAGCTGCGCCGGCTGCGAGCGCGAGGATGATTCCGGACATGCCGAGCGTCCCGAGCTCGAAGCCGTCATCGCTGCTCACGCTGACGGGGCTCGTCTGGCTCGTGGTCGGTGACATCCGGTTGAAGCTGCGATCGTCCGCGCCGAGAACCACGTTCGGCTGCGTGTACGACGAGTAGCCAACGCCGTGAATCGGCCGGTCGTCCGGGCTGACGACCTTCGTGGGGCCGCCGACCTGCGTGGGGCCGCCACTCGTTTGATCCAGTCGTGCCTGCGCCGTCGGAGCTGCCAGCGCGGTGACGGCAAACCCGAGCGCGACCAGCTTGATGGTGAACCGCTTCCTGCGCTTCATCTCCGTTCCTCCTTCGTGCGTTGGGCCATGGCTCGACGGTAAAGCCGGCCGTTCGGCCCGTCGTTCACATAGGCGACACAAGAAGTGTCAAACTCGTCACACAGCGATGGAATGGCGGCTCTTTGCCGACGTCCCTTCGGAGGACGTGCGGCGGCTGCTGGCGATTGCCCGCCGCCGGACGTTCGCGCGCAACGAGGTCGTCTTCCACCGCGGCGATCCCGCGAATGCGCTCCATCTCATCGTGGAAGGCCGCTTCGCGGTTGCGATCACAACGCCGCTGGGAGAGACGGCGATGCTGGGCGTTCGCGGCCCCGGTGAAGCTTTCGGGGATCTGGCGCTCGTCTCCGGTGGCACCACCGAGCGCTCGGCCACGGTCTCGGCACTGGAGGCGGGGGAGACGCGGGTGGTGCTGCGTGACGACTTCGCACGGCTCCGTCGCGAGCATCCGGAAGTCGACGCCGTGCTCGTCGCGATCCTGGCAGAGAGTGTCCGCCGCCTGTCCGAGCAGGTCACGGAAGCGTACTACCTTCCTGCGGAAGCGCGCGTCTTGCACCGTCTGGCCGATCTGGCCGAGCTCTACGGCGGCACCGTGCCGCTTCCCCAGGAGTCGCTCGCCGAGCTTGCGGGCACCTCCCGGGCGACGGTGAACCGTGTCCTCCGGGAGCAGCAGACGCGAGGCACGGTCGAGCTGAGCCGCTCGAAGACCGTCGTTCTCGATCCCGAGCGGCTCAGGAGGCGCTCGACCGTCTAGGCGTCTCTGGTCTGGGTCCTCCAGGCGCCGAGCGCCAGCGGGATGGCCGTCCAGGCCACGAGTACCGCGATCGCGGCTCCGAGCGACATCGGCACGTCCGGCCCGTCGCCGATCAGCGCAGCAGGCTCGACGCGAGTAGCCGCTGTGTAGAAGAGGAGCTCACGGAACCAACCGAGCGCCTTGATCTGCATGAGCACGGGCATCGCCGCGAGCTGCCAGGCGAGCAGGACGCCTATCGATGTGCCGCGCGAGCTGACGAGCGAGGAGATCCCAAGCGAGATCGCCAGGGCGATCGACGCCGTTAGCGCGAACCAGGCGGCGCTTTGCCAGAGCAGGGTGCCGCTCGGCTGGGGGAGGTTGCCGCTGAACGCCAGCGATGCCCCGGCAGTGACTGCAAAGCCGAGAGCCGCAAAGGGCAGGAGCAGCGCAAGGCCGGCCGGAATACGCACGGCGAACAACGTGAGCCTGGAGCGCCCGGTCACGACCAGCTCGCGGAAGACCCCTGCGCTGAGGTCGCCCGTTCCGAGGGTCGCTCCGATCAGAACGGCGGCCACTACGGTCAACGTCATCAGGAGATCCATCGACGACGTGAAGTTGTCGACACCTCCCGCTGGTCCGTGAGCGATCGAATCGCTCGCATGCATCGACAAGAGGACGACGTAGGCGATCACCATCGGCAGAATCGTCAGCGCCGCCACGGCGGCGACAAGCCCAAGCCGCTTGCGGAGCTTGAGAAACTCGGCGTTGACGAGCCTCGGCGACCATCGGCGCCTTCGTGCCCGTGGGATGTCGGCTGTGAGGGTTGTCGTGCTCATGCTGCTTCCTCCAATCGAGATGTGATCTCCAGGAACCGCTGCTCGAGCGACGCGCGGGCGGGCTCGAACCGGCGGATGGCGAGGCCGGACAGAACGATGCGGCGGCCCAGGTCGTCGGCCGCGCGCTCGCCTTCGACATCGGCATGAAGCGCGACGCGGATGCCCTCCGGCTCTGCCGATGCCGACTCGACCGCGCGGTGCTCGCCGATCAGCCTGAGGGCCCGTTCGTCGTCGTTGGTGGCCACGAGGATCGTCTGCTCGCCGCCGGCGGCCAGCTCGGCAATCGAGCCCTGCGTCACGACCTGACCGCGATCGACGATCGCGACCTCGTCACAGATCTTCTCGACCTCGTCGAGCAGGTGCGACGAGAGGAGCACCGTCCGTCCCTCCGCGATGAAGCCGTGGATCATGTCGCGGAACTCGCGAATCCCTGCGGGGTCGAGGCCGTTCGTGGGCTCGTCGAGGATCAGGAGCTCGGGGTCGGCGAGCAGGCTCCGAGCGACTCCGAGCCGCTGGCGCATGCCCAGCGAGTAGCTCTTCACGCGATCGTCTGCTCGGTGTGAGAGCCCCGCGCGGGCAAGCGCACCGTCGATCCGATCGTGCGCTTCCCGTTCCCGGGCGGCCGCGATGATCTCAAGATTCTCACGGCCGGTCAGGTGAGCGTGGAAGCGCGGCTCCTCGACGATCGCTCCGACCCGCGCGAGCGCCTGCTTCCGCTCCGCGGGCACGGGCCGGCCGAGCAGCCGCATCGTCCCGGACGTCGCGCTCGTGAGACCGAGCAGCATCCGGATCAGCGTCGTCTTCCC
>DASSXA010000383.1:0-5947 GCA_035704315.1 Gaiellaceae bacterium | reverse complement strand
GGTGCCCTGGCTCGCCAGAACGGCACGTGGCACACACAGCGCGGCTGGGACGCAGAAGCGGTCCCGCCGACCATCGAGGAGCTGCTGGCATCTCGAATCGACCTGCTCTCCCGGCGCGATGCCTCGATCTTGCAGACGGCTTCCGTGATCGGGCGCCGGGTGCAAGTGGACCTGCTCGAGGCGGTCACAAACGCGCCCGAGCTCGACGGCGCTTTGAGGCGGCTGGTCGCCGCAGGGTTCCTCGACCCCCTCGACGGAGAGGGGAGCGGTCGGATGCTCTTTCACCACGCGCTCGTCCAGGACGTCGCGTACTCGCGGCTCCTGCGGAGGAGGAGGCGCGACCTGCATCGACAGGTCGCGGAAGTGGCCGAAGCGATGTACGGCGCCGGTGACGAGATCATCGACCTCCTCGCGCGCCACCTCTACCTCGGCGAGGCCGGATCCAAGGCAGTCGACTACCTCGTCCGGGCGGGCGAGCGATCGATGGCGCTATACGCAAACGACGAGGCGATCGTTCAGCTCACCCGGGCAGCGGAGGTCGTCCGCTCCGACGGAGAGGTGGGCGCGCGCCTGCCGGCGATCCTGCTCGATCTTGCCGAGCTGCACGAGCTCGTGGGCGACTACGGCGAGGCGCTCGAGCTCTATGCGGAGGTACGGGCAGTAACGCACGACGTTCGTGCCTGGCGGGGGCTCGCATCTGTGCACCGGAGACGCGGCGAATACGAGGAGGCGCTTGCGGTCATCGACGAGGCGATCGCGGCTGACGAGCTGCGCGGCCAGGATCTGGCGCCGCTCTGGCTTCAGGCGGGCTGGAGCCTCGCGCTCTCCGGCCGTATCGACCAGGCGATCGATGTCTTCCAGGCGGGTCTCGAGGCGCTCGGACCGCGGACCGATTCAATCGTCGGGCAGCTGCTGGCCGAGCTGGCTCGAACTGAAGGGCTGGCGGGGCGGCTTGAGGACGCACTTGCGCATCTGCGGCAGGCCCAGGCGATCTTCGAGGAGCTTTCCGATGAACGCGGGCTCGCGACGACGCTGCGAATCCTCGGCGACGTCCAAAGACAGGCAGGGCGGCTGGACGAAAGTGTCGCGGCCTTGCGACGAGGACTGGAGCTGGCAGAACGCGTCGGCAGCGTCGAGGAGGTCGGGGGCTGCCTCATCAACATCGGCGTCGTCGAGGAGCGGCGCGAGGCGTTCCAGGAGGCGATCGAATGCGACCGACGGGCGATCGAGGAGTTCGAGCGAATCGGCCACGGATCCGGGCGCGCCCGCGGCTATGCCAACCTCGCCTATCACCTCATGCTTGCCGGCGAATACGACGAATCAGAGCGGTGGTGCGAGCGCACACTCGAGCTTTCGCGGGCGATCGGCTACTCGGTCACCGTCGCCGACGCCATCGACACGATCGCTGCGATCGAGATTCGGCGCGGCAACTTCACGACGGGCGCCGAGCGTGCCGAAGAGGCCGCCGATCTCTACCTCGAGATGGGGGCGCCTCCCTCCGCGGCGCAGTCGCTCGAGCTCGCCCGTACGGCCTGGGAGCAGGCGGGAGATTCGCAACGGGCCCGCGCCGTCGATGCGCGGGCCCGTAGCGTCGTACAGTCTTGAGCCTTTAGCCGAAGCCTCCGGAGGCTCCGCTACCACCCTTGACCAAGCTGGTGGAGGGAGACGATGCCGGGCAGGTCGGATCGGATGCGTTCGGCGCGAGGTCCGCCAGGTGGACCTGAATCTCCGTCGTCGCGGAGACGCAGACCGTGCTCGGGCCGTCGCTCGGCAGAGTGAAGACGAAGTGGAGGCAGCCCCCGTCCGTCGTCTCCGGCGAGCAGTTCGCATCCCGTGTCTGGCTGAGCAGCGTCACGGGGTTCCCGGTCGTGTCCGTCACGAAAAACGAGTAGTCGACGAACTTGCACTCCGGCGCTTGGAGGAAGACGGTGAAGTCGACCACCCCGGCGGTGCTATAGCCGCCGTCGCCATTCGTGATGTTCGAGCATGATGGGCCCTTGGCGTCCCCTGGGGCAGCCGGGGTTGCCGCCGGCGCGAACACGATCGTCAGCCCGAGCGCGAGCAGCGCCAGTACGAGTAGCCGGTGCATTCAGTCTCCTTTCTCGGCGGCGTAGGTCACTTGAAGTTGAAGTACGCCTGGTGCTGCGTGCCGTCGGTCAGCGTGAGCGTGAAGACATAGCACCCGGGCGTAGTCGGAGTCGACCAGTTGTAGACGAACTGGTTGTTGTTCGAGTCGTAGCGGAGGACCGAACCGCCCCTGGGAAGCGCGATCGTCGCTCCGAACGGCTCCGTGAAGTCGCAGTTGGCACTCTGGTACGAGACGCTCTGAACCGTGCGAACGTCGGTTATCAGGTTTCCGAACGCGTCCTTCAGCTGCCATTTGATCGGGACAGCGTTCCCTGCGGTCGCCATGTTCACCTCGGGTGGATTCTCGACCGGTGGCAGGAAGCCGCCCGTCACGAACTCGAAGACCACCTGCACCTTCCTTGTCACGAGCGGGGAGCTCACGCCCCCGTCGGTTGCGACGAGAGTGAACGTATAGGTGCCGACCGGCCAGCCTCCCGGCAGCGGAGCCTTGATGTCCTTCGACCCGAAGTTGCCGAGATCCTGGACCGTCCCGTCCGGGAAGGTGAGCGTCCAGTGGAGGCTCGAGGCCGGCAAAACGAGACCCTCGGCGTCGTAGCCCGTGCCGCCCACCGGGAAGGTGTCGAGCGGTGAGTACGGGCCGTCGAGCGGCGTGAAGATCGCCGCAATCGGCGCTTTCGAGGCGACGGTGATCGTGGGAGTGAAGGTCTGGCTGGAGGTGTACTGGACGCCGTCCGTCACCCGCACTCGGAGGACGCCGCCGCCGCAGGTGTTCGAGCCGTCGAAATTGGTGTTGAACGTCTGGACCGCGCCCAGGATCTCGTCCGGAACGAGTCCCACACGCGCCGGGTAGGCGATCCCGCCGCACTCGTAGATGAGCTCGGCCTTCAGGGGAACGTCGCTCTGGGCGGTGAAGCTCACCGACTGCGAGCCGGTCATCCCGGTCAGCATGATGTCGGCCTGAGTGCATGATGCGTTGCCACAGCTGCCGGGCGTGAACAGGCGGTCGAACGCGAGCGAGTTCCCGGCGGCAGATGGAAGCGTGTCCGCTTGGCCGGTCGTCAGCTGCATGAGATTGGTCCCGTCGGGCTTCGTGCTCCAGATGTTCTTGCGCGAAGGCCTGACGAAGGCGATCCGGCCATTTGTCCCGAAGGAGGGGACGGCGCCGTCGTCGCTGATCTTCGTCTGCGTGATCTTGTTCGTGTCGGGGTTGAGCACGTACAGCTTCGTCGGCGGGAAGCACAGGAAACAGCCGGTCGGGCCGCGGTTGTAGGCGATCCGGTTGTCCCCGGCCGTGTGCGACCAGCTCGGGTCGTGCGCGTCGGTTGCGCCGTGCGTCAGCTCGACGACCGTGCCGCCGGCCGCGGGGAGCCGGAAGATGTCACCGTTCCGGTCGAAGGCGATCGAGGTCCCGTCGCGCCGCCACGTCGGATGATGAGCAGGTGCATTGCCGCCAGGCGTCGAGTCGTAGATCTTCACCGGCTGGCCGAACGTCGGTGTCACGCCGGTGAGGTTGACGCTTTGGGTGTAGAGATCGCCCTCGGATTCATAGGCGAGCGCCGTCCCCTGTGAGTTCCACGCCGGCTCGATCGCGTTGGCCCCGGCCGGTGAGGGGACTTCGACCGCCTGCAGAGAACTCGTCGCCGGTCCAACTTTGATCCGCTGGAAGCCGCTGGACGTGAGCTGATCCCAGGCGACCCACTCCGCGTTGTCGGTCAGCGCTGGATGGATCTCGTCCACGAGCTGCGTGTCGGTGTACTTCGACGCTGGACCGGTTGCCCCGGAGGTAACGCTAAGGATCTGGGGCGGGCTCGACTGCTGTGTCCTCTCGTAGAGGAGCTTGTCGCCCGCAGCGACGCTCGGGTTCGTGTGGCTCGCGCTCGTGACCCTCCACAGCTGCACCCGGGCAAGATCGGAGCCGGGCGGGGGCAGGTCGTCGTCGAGCGCGAACGAGAAGAGCCCCTCGGACGTGGTCGGATCATCGTTCTCTTCCGCTCCGGAGCCGTGAAGCGTGTTGGTGAACGAGACGTTGAAGCCGATATTCGTCAGCAGCTGACCGCTCGTGGCGTTCCTGCGCACGTAGCGATAGAGGCTGTCGTTGTCCCTTCCGAGCCGCAGGCTCTGCACGAAGCCCGACTGAACGATGTCGGCGGTGTCCGTGTTTGCATGGACGACCCCGCTCACGGAGTAGCTGGGGCCGGCGGAGACGCCGAACGTCGTCCCGGCAATCGTGCCGAGACCGGCGCAATCGGTCGTCGTCGTGCCGCCGAACGCGCAGAGGTCGTATGCGTAGTGCGGAGGCTCGAGCAACGTCAGGGTGTCGTTCCACGGAGGAGCGCTGATGAACGAGTACTTCATGACGCTCCGGTTCGTCGCCAGGAACGCGCGCGTGCTCACGTTGTATGCGCGACCAGGCGCGGTCACGTCGGCTGTGGTGTTGGCCGAGTGGTGGGAGGCAGTCGTCGCACCGCCCCATGTGTGCGAGAGCTCCATCGCCATGATCGATCCCGTGCGTGACGGCTGCGCCGCGGTCTTGCCTGCGGACGGCTTGTCCGAGATCGCGCGCACCCATGCCTCCGGCGAGACGACGGAGGCCATGCCGTCAGCGCAGCCGAAGGCCGAGTCGGCGCCGTCGCTGATGCCCTCGCCGACCACTCCGAGCACCTGGTCCGCCTGCCTCGTGGCGTTCAAGGGGTTTGCGTTCCACGACTGCAGGAACTGCGCGAGTTGCGCCTTGATCGCGTCGAAGTTCCCCGCCACGCCGCAGAACTTGTTGTTCGCGTCGTATGCGCCGGGGATCGCTTTCAGGTTCAGCATCGCGGCGAGGTTGATCGTGTAGCGGAGGCCGCCGGTCGACGCCCCGAGCTCGGCAATGCCTGCGGGGACGGGCAGGATCCGCGAGAGGGCGGAGAAGGCGTTTTGTGTCGTCGACTGGTCGGTCGACGTGTACTGGGTGTTCGAGAGGACGCCCGTGGAGCCGTCGCCCATCGGGATCACAAGGACTCGCAGCGCGCGCGTTCTGCGCTCGAACGTTACTGCCGTCGTGTTCGAATACGTTGCGGTCAAGCCGGCCGTCGTCGTCGTCCCGTTTTTGCGCGAGTACGTAACGGTGGCGGTGAACGTCGGAGTGAACGTGTCGGTATCCGGGTTCGCGAGCGGCGGGACCAGATTGGCCCCCGGGACCGCGAAGATCGGGTCGGCGGCCGAGCTGTTCGAGAGCGCCGCGGTAACCGTCGGGGCCGCGGCAAAGGACTGGAACGGCGCGATCCCAGGGAACGTCTGGACCGTGTTGTTGACGCTCAGCGTCGCGCCCGTGGCCTTGAGCGACTGGGTGCTCGTTACCGTGCACGTGGTCGGATTGCTCAGGAAGAACTTGACGAGTGTCTCCTTGCCCCGGACGAGCCGCGCGTAGCTGCCGACGCCTTGGTTGACCGACACCTCCCGCAGCGAGGGCACGAGCTCCGAAGCCGTGCAGTTGCTCAGGCCGCTGGCCGTTTGCGGTTTGGCAGCCGCCAGGCCCGCCAGCAGCACAGAGATGACGAGGGCCGCCAGCCCGAATCGCATTGAGTTCACGCCGTACCCCTTCCGCAGTAACCGACCGCAAACTTGCGGCCGGCCACAAAGTTGTCACATCCTGCTCTTTTTTTCAAGAACCTACTCCGTCCCGCTAGCTGCGAGGAGCTCAATCGAGCGCACCCTTGACGGCGGCGAGGTTCTCGCGCCAGATTTCTTCCGGGAGTGGCGGCAGGATGTCGTCCCAGATCGCGGCGAAGCTGCCGACGAGCTGCGGGATTCGCGCCGGACGGGCCAGGAACCACCAGTGGAGGTGCTCGCTCCCGTCGCCCCAGCGGCAGACATGCAC
>DASSXA010000162.1:0-5410 GCA_035704315.1 Gaiellaceae bacterium | reverse complement strand
CTTCGCGATCCTCTTCGAGCTGCTCGGCTCGACAGCCGGGGCCGCGGTTCGGAGGAGGCTGCCCGAGGCGCTGCGCAGGGTGGATTCGGCCGGCGGGCTCGCGTTCGGCGTTCTGGCCGGGCTCGTGCTCGTCTGGCTCATGGCGGCGGTTGCCCTCCAGCTACCCGGCCAGCAGGACCTCAGGCGCGAGGTACAGCGCTCAGCCGTTTTGCGCAAGCTCAACGACCTCGTCCCGCCGCGGAGCGCCCTACGCGCATTGGCGCGCGTCGATCCCTTCCCGTCGATCACCGGTCCAGTGCCGCCGGTCGGTCCACCGGATCCCTCGGTTCTCCGTGCAGCGGGAGTTCGTCGTGCGGCGCCGAGCGTCGTGCGCGTGCTGGGGACGGCCTGCGGGCTCGGCGTCTCGGGCTCCGGCTGGGTCGTCTCGCCCGGCCTGGTCGTGACGAATGCCCACGTGGTTGCCGGTGAGCGCGACACGACGATCGACAGCGTCAATGCGCCGCCGCTTCCAGCCCAGGCGGTCGCTTTCGACAGCAAGAACGACATCGCGGTGCTGAGGGTGAGCGGCGGCCTCAACGCCCCGCCGCTCGAGCAGGCCGAGCCACGGGAAGGCCAGTCCGCCGCGATCATGGGCTTCCCTGAGAACCAGCCGCTGACGGTGCGCTCCGGGCGACTCGGCCCCAGCGTCACGGTGTTGAGCGAGGACGCCTACGGACATGGGCCGGTCACGCGCAGGATCACGAGCTTCCGCGGCGACGTGCGGCCGGGAAACTCCGGCGGACCGTTGGTCGATTCAAGCGGACGAGTGGTCGGGACGGTCTTCGCGTCACGGATCCAGGGCACCGTTGGCTACGCGGTCCCGCCGGATATCGTCGACGACGCGCTCGCCGACGCGGACGGGCCCGTGTCAACCGGCGACTGCGTCCGCTAAGAGCTCGAGCACGCCCAGTGGGCGGCGGAAAGGCGCAACGAGGTAGACACCGGCGGCTCGACTCCGAGCGCCCTCGACAAGCTCTCGCGCCATCTCCATCCCGACCTGCGGTCCGTCGGGGCCGGCGTCGCGCAGCGCCTCCTGCAGGCTCTCCGGGACGATGATCCCCGGCACCTCGTTATGGAGCCGGAGCGCGAGCGCGTGGCTCCAGACCGGGAAGATGCCCACGAGCATCGGGATCGGAGACTCGCCGCCGAGCCGGTCGAGGAAGCGGTCGAGGTACTCGAGGTCGAAGACGATCTGCGTCATCGCGAAGTGCGCCCCCGACTCGATCTTGCGGCGGTAACGGTCGAGCTCGAGCTCGAGGTCGTCCGCTGACGGGTTGACGGCGACGCCGATGTGGAACGAGGTAGCGGCGTCGATCCCTCGGCCGTTGTAGTCCTCGCCGCGGTTGAGGTGCGACATCAACTGGACGAGCCCGATCGAGTCGATCTCGTACACGCCCCGTGAGCCCGGGTAATCGCCGACCTCGGGCGGGTCGCCGGTCACCGCGAGGACGTTGCGGATCCCTTCCGCGTGCGCGCCGAGCAGCATCGACTCGAGCCCCAGCACGGTCGCGTCCCGGGTGGTGAGGTGAGGGATCGTCTCGAGCCGCGTGGCGCGTTCGATCGCGACCGACAGCATGAGGGCGCTCATCCCAGCTCTCGCAGTGGCGTTGTCGTTCAGGTCGACGATCGCAGCCCCGCCCTGCTCCAGACCCCGGGCGACGTCGAGCATCCCGCGGTGGTTCCCGCCGAGGGGTGGGTCGAGCTGGACGGAGACCACCCACTCCTCTTCCCGGAGCATGCGGGCGAGCTCCGTGTCCTCGGCCGTCTCGACGACCGAGAGCACGACCTCGCGCTCGTGCACGACCAGCGGCGATCCGGCGACCCGCTGGTCGGCGACGGCTTCCGCGATCGCCGCGATCTCGATCGGCGTCGTCCCGCAGCAGCCGCCGATGATCTTCGCGCCGAGGTCGCGTGCATGCGCGGCGAAGTCGGCGAAGTACTCCGGCGTCGCGTGCGGGAATACGATTCGGCTCCCGGCCATGCTGGCCAGGCCGATGTTGGGCATGGCAGCGAGCGGCAGATCGCCGTCGGTCCTGTGCATCTCGTTGAGCGCCGTCAGCGCGGCATGGATTCCGGCCCCGTGATTCGCGCCGATCGCAGCCAGGCCGGTGTCTCCAAGCGCCTCGATCGCCTGGCGCGCGGTGACCCCGCCGAGCGTCTCCCCCTGCTCGTCGAAGGTGAGCATGGCGACGATCGGGAGCGAGGAGACGCTCCGCACGGCCTCGAGCGCGGCCTTCAGCTCGTCGAGCTCGAAGAAGGTCTCGACGATGAAGAGGTCGACGCCACGAGCCTGCAGCGCCGACGCCTGCTCGGCGAAGATCTCGTGCCGCTGCTCTGGGGTCACATCGGCCAGCTCGCCGAGCGGTCCGATCGAGCCGGCGATGAAGACGTCTCGGCCGGCGATCTCCCGGGCATCCCGGGCCAGCTTCACGGCGGAGCTGTTGATCGCCTCCATCTCGTCCTCGAGGTAGTGCGCCGCCAGCTTCCGGCGGTTGGCGCCGAAGGTGTTGGTCTCGATCAGGTCGGCGCCGGCGTTGATGAAGCTCACGTGGAGGGAGACGACCGTTTCCGGAGCCCGGAGATTCGCCTCCTCCGGGCAGCGAAGGCGCGGCGAGGCGCCCGAGACGAGCACGCCCATCCCTCCGTCACCCACGACGATCGGACCTGTCTTCAGCCGTTCTTCGAATCGGGTCGCCATCGCCTCAACTCTACGGTCGTCGTTGTGCCTGGAGCGGTCGAATCCGATTCCGAGCCGGTCAAGTACCTCAGTCAACCCCTTTCGGGTGATGGATCAAGCGGTGCGGCCCGGCGCATAGTGCGCCCGTAGGTGCTCACTGGCCCGATGCGGCGGGGCCAGGACAAAGATCAGGCGGGGTCGGGCGGCGGCTCCGCCTGATTCCTATTCATGCAACGTCCTTCCCTCCATGCCGCCTGCGACGACCACGACCTGACCGGTCACGTGGCCCGAGACCTCGTCGGACGCCAGGGCCACTACCTGCCGAGCCACGTCATCCGGCGAGGCGACCTTTCGGAGCGCCATCGTTCGGGTTACCCGTTCCACCAGCGCCGGATCGTCGAGCTCGCGCCGGGTCATCGGGGAAGCCGTCCAACCGGGACAGACCGCGTTCACGCGCGCGAACGGCGCGACGCGAACCACCTCGTTCTTGAGGCTGAGCAGCAGGCCGTGCACGACCGCCGACTTGGCTGCCGCATAATCGGCGTGGCCGGCCTCGCCGAAGATCCCGGCCGTCGACCCGACGAGCACGAGGCTCCCGTGACCGCGTCGCGCAACGCCGCGAAGGAACCCACGGGCGGTGAGGAACGTGACCGTCAGGTTCTCGCGAAGCGTGCGCTCCCAGCGGTCGAGCGGCAGCTCCCAGACGGGCAGGTCCTCTGAGGGCCAGACGCCGGCCACGGCCGCGCAGACGTCGAGGTCGCCCGCCTCCTTGAACAGACGCTCGACCTCCTCCTCGGCGGTCAGATCCGCCTGGGCGAGCTGGACGTCCCCCAGCGCTTCCGCCCGCTTCCGACCTCGGTGATAGTGGGCAACGACTTCGGCTCCCTCGGCCGCGAAGGCACGCGCACATGCTGATCCGATTCCGCCGGACGCCCCCGTGACGAGCACACGCTTGCCACGCAGGCCGGTTTCCACGATAAGAAACTACTCCAATGCGAATTCACATCATCAGTGACATGGAGGGCGTGGCCGGCGTCGTCCGCAGCGACCAGACGAATGCCGGTCGACCGCTGTACGAGGAGGGGCGCAAGCTCTACACCGAGGAGATCAACGCGGCCGTCCGCGGGGCGAAGAAGGCCGGCGCCACCGAGATCGTCGTGATGGATCACCACGGCGCCGGCGGGGCGTTCAGCTTCAACTCGCTCATCCCCGACCAGCTCGATCCTGCATGCGACTACGTCGTCCAGTCCAGCTGGACCCAGTACACGGGGTTGCTGGAGCAGGGCTGCGACGCCTGTCTCCTCGTCGGCATGCACGCAATGGCCGGGACGCCGAACGGCGTCCTCGCCCACACCGTGTCGGGAAGCGAATGGCGCAGGCTGCGCTTCAACGGCGTTCTCGTCGGTGAGACGGGGATCAACGCGGCGCTGTGTGGAACCTGGGACTGCCCGGTTCTGCTCGTCACCGGCGACGAAGCCGCCTGTGGCGAGGCGATGGCGCTCCTCGGCGACGGGCTTACGACGGTCGCTGTGAAGACCGGCATCGGGATCGCGGCCGCTCGCAACGTCGCGCCGCTGCGGGCGAGGAAGCTGATCAAGGAGGCGGCGGACAAGGCGCTGAAGAACCTCGACGCCGTGAAGCCGTACGACCCGGGGCGCCCGGCGGAGATCGAGGTCGAGTTCATGAGCCCGAACGAGGTCGCGAAGTACCGTGGCCGCCATGGAGTGGAGATCACCGGCCCCGAATCGCTCGTCGCGAGGGGCGAGGACTGGTGGAGTGCATGGCGAGCGCTCTTCCTCGAGCCGAAACTGGCGTCGTGAGAAACGTTCACAATGGATGACACGATGGACACGGATGCAGTGGAGGCGATGAGCCTGCACGTCCACCTCACGGACGGCGAGCTCGTCGCGCGGTGTCGGACGGGCGAGCCAGAGGCGTGGAACGAGCTCGTCGAGCGTTTCTCCCGCTACGTCTACGCGATCTGCGTCCAGGCCTTCAAGCTCTCGGAGCACGACGCGGAGGACGTCTTCCAGGAAGTGTTCACGCGCGCGTACGAACACCTGGACAAGCTGCGCGACGACAACGCGATCCGGCCGTGGCTCGCGCAGCTGACGCGGCGGCTGTGCATCGACCGCCTCCGCGCGGGCGCGCACGAACAGCCGGAGGACGTCATCGACCCCATGGGCGCCGACGAGACGCTGGCGCGACTCGACGATGCGATCGCGGTGCACGAGGCACTGGCGATTCTCCCGGACAGCTGCCAGGACATCCTCGACCGCTTCTTCGCGCGCGACGAGAGCTACCGCACGATCGGCGACGCCCTCCAGCTCCCGTCGGGGACGATCGCCAGCCGGATCTCGCGCTGCCTGTCGAAGCTTCGCGTCGAGCTCGAGGGAAGAAATCCGAACCCTTCCACGTCATGAGTTTTGGTGATCCGAACGTGACCGCCTATGACGAAGAACGCCTGGGAGAACTCCTGAGCTCGCTCCCCCCGGCCCCTGAGACCTGGGTCAAGGCAGCGCAGGCACTCCCTCAGGTTCACGCACGAGTCGAGGAGATCGTCGCACGGGCTGACGAGGACCAGGAGTACCGCCGACGGGTCGTCGCCGACCCGCAGGGTGCGCTGGAGGAAGCGGACGTCGTGGCGCATGCCGACGTCGTCGAGATTCTGAAGCGCGAGCTTGACAAATAGCT
>DASSXA010000145.1:0-2639 GCA_035704315.1 Gaiellaceae bacterium | reverse complement strand
GTCTGGCGGCCCAGCTGTACGAGCTGCTCGACGGCTGCCGGGCGCTGGAGGTCGGCAGCGACGAGCGCCGGCGAATGCTTCTCCTTCCGCAGCAGGACGGCGAGTTTGGCCGCGGCGGTGGTCTTGCCGGAGCCCTGCAGGCCGGCGAGCAGGATGACCGTGGGCGGCTTGCCCGCGAAGGCGAGCTTCGAGCTCCCGGAGCCCATGAGCTCGGTCAGCTCCTCGTGCACGATCTTCACGACCTGCTGGCCCGGAGTCAGGCTGCGCATGACGTCCTGCCCCAGCGCACGCTCCTTGACGCGGGCGACGAAGTCCTTGACGACCTTGAAATTGACGTCCGCCTCGAGCAGCGCGAGACGGACCTCGCGCATCGCGCGGGAGATGATCTCCTCGTCCAGCTTCCCGCGGCCCCGAAGCGGCCCCAGAGCTGCGTTCAGCTTGTCGCCCAGTGTGTCGAACATGACCGCGGAAGTGTAGTGGCGGTTACTGAAGCTCCAGACGGCCGCGTCGTACACTCGTAGGATGGCTGTTTGCGCGCATTGCGGCGAGCAGAACCCTGAGCGGGCTCGGTTCTGCCTTGCGTGCGGCACCCCCTTCCCTGACACCGCCGGCGATGCCGAGACGCGCCGGACGGTCACCGTCGTCTTCGCGGATCTCGTCGACTCGACGTCGATGGGAGAAGGTCTGGATCCCGAGGCTCATCGTCGCGTGCAGTCACGCTACTTCGACGAGCTTCGTGCCGTGCTCGAGCGCCACGGCGGCACCGTCGAGAAGTACATCGGCGACGCGGTCATGGCCGTTTTCGGCACGCCCGTCGTGCATGAAGACGACGCCCTCCGAGCGATCCGCGCCGCCACCGAGATGCGCGAGGTGCTCACCGCTCTGAACGACGAGCTGCGGCAGGGGTTGAACGTCGCGCTCAGCGTCCGTACCGGCATCAACACAGGTGAGGTGGCGGCAGGAGATCCGACGTCCGGTCAGCGCCTCGTCACGGGGGATGCCGTCAACCTCGCCTCGCGGCTCGAGACTGCGGCGACCGCGGGCGAGATCCTGATCGGCGATGACACCTACCGCCTCGTTCGCAACGCCGTTCTGGTCGAGCCGGTCGAGGAGCTCGAGCTCAAGGGGAAGGCCGAGCCGATCAAGGCCTGGCGCGTGCTCGGCGTCCTGACCGGCGCACCCTCCGTTGCCCGACGATTCGACTCGCCGCTCGTCGGTCGTGAACGGGAGCTTTCGTTGCTCCAGCAGACCTTCGAGCGCGCCGCGAGCGACCACGCCTCTCATCTTCTGACCATCCTCGGACCGGCCGGCGCCGGCAAGTCGCGGCTCGCCCGCGAGCTCCTCCACAGCGTCGACGGCCAGGCGACGCCGCTCGTGGGGCGTTGCCTCCCCTACGGCGAAGGCATCACGTTCTGGCCGGTGATGGAGATCGTCAAGCGTGCGGCCGGCGTGGGACCCACGTTGGCGCTGGAGGAAAGCAGGCACCGCATCGCTTCGATCGTCGCGCCCGATCCCGATGCCGATCTGGTCGCCGAGCGGCTGAGCGCGATCCTCGGCCTCGACTCGGACGGAGCCGGAACGGAAGAGATCTTCTGGTCGGTGCGCAAGCTGCTCGAGGCGCTGGCGCGCGAGCGCCCGGTGCTCGTTCTCTTCGACGACGTGCACTGGGGAGAGCAGACGTTCCTCGATCTCATCGAGCATCTCGCCGACTGCTCGCGCGACGCACCGGTACTGATCGTCTGCCTCGCCCGCCCCGAGCTGCTCGAGGAGCGTCCGATGTGGTCGGGCGGGAAGCTGAACTCGACTTCTCTGCTGCTCGAGCCGCTCGACGAGGAGGCGTGCGGAACGCTGATCGAGAACCTGCTCGATGACGCGGAGGTCGACGAGCTCGTCAAGCAGCGGATCGCACAGGCGGCTGAGGGGAATCCGCTCTTCGTCGAGGAGATGCTGGCCGTGCTCGTGGAGGAGGGAGCGCTCAGGCGGGACGACGGGCGCTGGGTGTCTACGCGCGACCTTTCGGCGGTTGCGATCCCGCCCACGATCCAGGCCTTACTTGGCGCCCGAATCGGCCGGCTCGGCCGAGATGAGCGGAACGTCCTCGAGCGTGCGGCCGTCGCCGGCCGCATCTTCTCGCGTGGAGCCGTTCGGGCGCTCTCTCCGGTCTCGGAGAGACCGGCCCTCGAGCCGCGGCTCGAGGGCCTCGTCCAGAAGCAGCTGATCCGGCCGCATCGCACCGAGTTCGGCGCCGAGCACACGTACCGGTTCCGCCACAACCTGATCCGCGACGCCGTCTACCAACACATGTCGAAGGCGAACCGGGCGGAGCTGCACGAGCGCTTCGCCGGGTGGCTCGAGGGCGCGGGGGAAGGCATGAGCGCCGAGCGCGACGAGATCCTCGGCTACCACCTCGAGCAGGCGTTTCGGTACCGCCAGGAACTGGGACGCCCGGACGCCGAGCTTGGCACGCGGGCCGGAGAACGGCTGGCAAGGGCGGGGCGGCGCGCCGTCGACCGCGGCGACCTTCCCGCCGCGGTGAGCCTCTTGACGAGGGCGGCAGCGCTCCTTCCGGATGCCCACGGCGAGCGGCGGGAGATCCTGCCGTTGCTGGGAAGCGCGCTCATGCGAACCGGCGACCTTCC
>DASSXA010000393.1:0-5101 GCA_035704315.1 Gaiellaceae bacterium | reverse complement strand
TAGAGGATCTTCCCGTCGGAGTCACGGAAGAGGTAGACGCCCGGCTTGGCCGGAAGCGGCTTCAGCTTGGCTTCGAGCGACGTGGCCATGCCGTCCAATCTAGCCAGGCGATAGCCTCGCACCCCGTGCGGAATTGGGGTCTCCTTGCGCTCAGCGCGATCGTGGCGGCGGCACTCGTCGCCTGCTCGGGATCCCTGCACCAGGGCGGCGGCAATTCCTTCTCCGTCGGGGTCTGGGAGTACTTCGTCCGCGACGCCGATCCGAACGCTGCCAAGCACAAGATCGCCGACGCGACGGCAGCGGGTTTTCAAGCCGTCATCACCAATGCGTTCTGGGCCCCGGGACAGCGGGAACCGACGGCGCAGGACCTGAAGGAGCTCCGCAACGCGGCAGAAGCGGCGGATGAGGCCGATGTGAAGCCGCTCGTCATCGTCCAGAACGTGGGCAGCAAGACAACGCCTGCGACGCCGGAGCTCCGCAGGGAGTTCGCCGCCTATGCCGCGGCGCTCGTGCGCAAGATCCCGCAGTTCCGAGACGTAATCATCGGAAACGAGCCGAACCTGAACCGCTTCTGGATGCCTCAGTTCGGCCCGGGCGGGGAAGACGTGGCCTCCCGGGATTATCTCGCGCTTCTCGCGGAGAGCTACGACGCCTTGAAAGCGGTGTCCGATGACATCCGTGTGATCGGCGGCGCGCTGGCGCCTCGCGGAGGCGACGATCCCGACTCACCGCGGCAGACCCATTCGCCCACGCAATTCATCAAGGATCTCGGCAGCTACTACCGCGACAGCGGTCGAGAGAAGGCGGTGATGGACACATTCGCCCACCACCCCTACCTGGAGCGCTCGATGCTGCCGCCGGACTTCGCCCACCCGAATTCGACGACGATCTCGCTGGCCGACTACGACAAGCTCGTCGACCTCCTTGGCGAAGCGTTCAACGACACGCCACAGAAAGGCTCCGACCTTCCGATCCTCTACACGGAGTTCGGCGTGCAGACGATCATCCCGGCGAGCAAGCGCTTCGCGTACACAAACCTCGACTCGCCGGCGGCAAAGGACGCAGTGCCCGAGTCCACGCAGGCGCGCTACTACCGCGAAGCCTTCGAGTTGGCCTGCGATCAGCCCAACGTCGAAGGCCTGTACATCTTCCACGTCTGGGACGAGCCAGACCTGCTCGGTTGGCAGTCCGGCCTCTACTACGCCGACCAGACGCCCAAGTCGGACCGGGACGCACTGACCGAACTACCATCCTGTTGATGAGCGGCCAGTACGTTTCCTACGCCTTCTACAAGGTCGATCCGGCCTGGAGACGACTTCCGGTGGAAGAGCGGATCGCCGGCAAGGAGGCGTTCGCCGATGTCGTAGAGGACTGGGCCGGCCGGATGCCGGCGTTGCGGGCCTACACGACCACCGGCGTGCGGCCGGACACCGACTTCTTCCTGTGGCGGATCACGGAGCGCTATGCGGATCTCGGCGACCTGGGCGCGGAGCTCAACGGCACGCCGCTGGCGGCCTACCTCGAGACGCCGTACTCCTACCTCGCGACGACCAAGGCCTCGCAGTACACGGCCGCGCGGCGGCCGCGCAGGATCGTCCCCAAGGGCTCGGCTTACCTGGTCGTCTACCCCTTCGTGAAGGTCCGTCCCTGGTACGCCTTGCCGCCGGAGGAGCGGCAGCGCGCGATGGACGAGCACATGCGCATCGGCGCCGAGTTCGCCTCGATCCACAACCACACGACGTACTCCTTCGGGATCGACGACCAGGAGTTCATGACCGCGTTCGAATGCGACGAGCCGGCCGACTTCATGCACCTGATGCTGACGCTGCGCGAGACCGAGGCGAGCCGCTACACGGAGCGCGACACGCCGATCTTCGTCGGGCAGGCGTGCGACATCCGAGCCGCGCTCGACGCCCTCGACGGAGCGCACGTTCGCGCCGAGGCCTAGCCGTATCGGTGCTGGTCGCGCCAGACGCGGAACATCGCAAAGGCGCTGAGACCCAGTATCAAGAAGAAGGCCAGCGCGTTACGCCCGGACACGGTCGTGAAGAAGAAGAGCCCGAGCGCGGCCACGATCAACGCCGCCCCGCCGTAGAACGCGAACCGGGAGTGGCCCGACCAGGTCTCGATGTCCGACCGCCGCTCGCGCCAGAGCAGGTAGATGAAGAAGGCAATCGCGATGGCGAAGGCAATCCGAGCGAGAGCCAGCAGCGAGATGACCGTGTTCTCGAGCGAGAGCAGCACGATCACGAGCACGATCGCGACGATGATCAGGAACCCGCGCAATGTCGGATTCATGTCTGCGAAGAAGCGCTTCATCCCGAGGTCAGGTACGCCCTGCCGGCGAGTAGCCCTGCGAGGAGCGTAGCTCCGACGAACCACGCCAGGCGCCGACGGGGAGCGGTCGGCGCGTAGATCCACGGGGTGAGAATCGCCGCGAGCGCCAGCGTCCCGTACGCGTAGTGCAGATCGTCCGGCGCACGCCGGCCGTCGGAAAGAAGCAGCAGGCCGAGCCCGACCTGCGCGACGAGAAGCGTCTGGACGAGCGCGAGGCCGTGTCCGAGGAGCCGACCGGGGTCCCGGTGACGGAAGAACGCCACCGCGCCCCAGACCGTCGCTATCGCAGCGGCGACGAGGACGCACAGCCCGACGACCTCGTGCGCGCCAAGCATCTCCGAAAGGATAGGGTCGAGGCATGATCGAAGAGGGCCAGGAAGCGCCGGGCTTCGAGCTCACGAGCGACACGGGCGAGCGCGTGCGCCTCTCGGAGTTTCGCGGCAAGCCCGTCGTCCTCTACTTCTATCCGAAGGACGACACCCCGGGCTGTACAGCCCAGGCCTGCGGGATTCGCGACACCTACGAGGACTTCGAGCAGCAGGGCGCCGTCGTCCTCGGCGTGAGCCCCGACGATGAAAGCTCGCACGTGAAGTTCAAGCAGAAGTACGGCCTCCCCTTCACGCTGCTCGCCGACCCCGACCATGAAGTTGCCGACCAGTACGGCGTGTGGGGGGAGCGGAAGTACATGGGGAAGACCTACTGGGGAGTCGAGCGCTCGACGTTCCTGATCGACGAAGAGGGCCGGATCGCCAAGATCATGCGGCGGGTCAAACCCGACACGCACGCCGATCAGGTGCTCGCGGCGCTCGCAGCCTGAACCTCTCCGAAGCGGGTTTGGCCCGGGGTGAGCACGGGAACGCCGCTCGGCGTCACTACTTCAGCCTAGGGAGGGACGAGGATCTGTCGGGCGACCCCTTCTACTCGTCGCCGGCGCTTTCGTTCGAGCCCTTCGCGGGGTTTCGCTCATCCAGCGCCTCGGCGATCTCGGCGGCATGACCGGTCTTTTCGACAATGACGTAGCCGTCGCGTTCCGCGACGACCACGCCTACCGTTCCCTCGGTATCTCGATGACTAGGAACGTGGAAGAAGCGACGAGAGTCGGCCCTGATCTCCTCGTACTCCTCGAGCTTCAGGCGAACGACCTCCGAACACCGCGGATCGGCGCACTCGCAGACGAACGGCACGGGTATGTCCACGCCGTACGTTTCGGCCGCCGCGCTGATCCGCTCGTTGGCCTCGCGAAAGGTCGCATCGTTCCTCGCGATCCGCTCCTCCAGCAACCGCTCCATTCGTCCTCCTTCGGGTTCCGAGGTCGTCTCGCTCGTGACGAGGCCGCGATGCCCGCTCAGCGCGGGTCCGTCACCTCGGCGATGTGCCGCGGAATCCCGTCGACCTTCCTCACAACGTCGTAACCCTCCCGCCGCGCAACGACCTCTTCCACGTCGGGGATTTCGTGGCCGGGAACAACGGCGAACTGGGTTGGGTCGGCCCGGAGCTCCTCATAGGCTTCCGGAGACAGCGAGATCTTCTCGACACACTGGCCGTCGCCGCACTCGCACACGAGCACGAGCTTGTCGGTCAGGGTCGCGAACGACTGGTTGAGATCCTGAATCCGCTCGTTCGCCTCGCGGAAGAGCGCTTCGTTAACCCCTATACGTCGTTTCTGTTCGTCCATGGCGAGCGGCAACTTTACTCCTCGGAAGCCGTCGCACGGGCGGTTGAAACGCGGACCGCCCGGTGAGCCGATAGGCCCGAAACGGCTATGCGGATGAGAGGACTTGAACCTCCACGGGGTCGCCCCCACACGGACCTGAACCGTGCGCGTCTACCAATTCCGCCACATCCGCGCGTGGAGGGGCCATTGTAGCCGCGGCTTTCCGCCAACTTTCCTCGACGCCGGACGTACCATTCCGTATCTGAGACGGCTGTTTCTCTTGGGGGTCTGCATGCTCGCGGCGCTGCCGGCGCTTGCTGCTGCACGCCCGGTCCAGACCGGCTCCGGGCCTCTCGCTGAGGTCGTCCTCGAGCTCCAGGAGCCAAGCGTCGCGAAGGCCGTCGGCCACCGAACTCGGCTCGATCTCGACACCCCCACCAGCACCCGGCGTCTGGCGCAGATCGCTGAGCAGCAGGAGCTCGTGGAGCAGCGCATCCACGCCGCCGTGCCCGACGCGAAGATCAGCTGGCGGTACCGGGTCGTCCTCAACGCCATCGCCGTGGTCGCGCCACAACGCTCGATCAAGCGGCTCGAGCGGATTGCAGGCGTCCGCAAGGTTTACTCGAGCGTCCAGTTCGGGCCGAGCCTCGACCGGAGTGTTCCCGCCATCCATGCGCCGGCGCTCTGGGGGCCGGGCCTCGCGACGAGCGGCCAGGGGATGAAGATCGCCGTCATCGACGACGGTATCGACCAGCGCCATCCGTTCTTCGACCCGACCGGCTTCACGATGCCGCCGGGCTTTCCCAAGGGTCAGACGGCGTACACGACGGCGAAGGTGATCGTCGCGCGATCGTTCCAGCCCCCGGCTCCGAAGCCGCGTTACTCGGAGCTGCCGTTCGACCCGGAGAACTCGGAGCACGGGACGCATGTGGCCGGCATCGCGGCCGGAAATGCCGGCACGCAGGCATCGGTCGGCGGCGGGAAGGTGACGCTCTCGGGAGTCGCACCGAAGGCATACCTCGGGAACTACCGCGTCATGACCGTACCGACGATCTCCAACGTCGGCCTCGACGGGAATTCGCCGGAGATAGCCGCCGGGATCGAAGCGGC
>DASSXA010000304.1:0-4767 GCA_035704315.1 Gaiellaceae bacterium | reverse complement strand
CCTCGACGAGCCGACGTCCGGCCTGCACCTCGCCGACGTCGAGCAGCTGCTCGGCCTGCTCGACCGCCTCGTCGACTCCGGCAAGTCCGTGATCGTCATCGCGCACCACCAGGCGGTCATGGCGAACGCCGACTGGATCATCGACCTCGGCCCCGGCGCCGGCCACGACGGCGGCCGGATCGTCTTCGAGGGCACACCCGCCGACCTCGTCGCCGTCCGCTCCACCCTCACCGGCGAGCACCTCGCGGCCTACGTCGGCACCTGACCGAGGCACTCGCGAGCGCGTCTCAGAGGTCGGCGAGCGCGCCCAGCGCCTCGCGCAGCTCGGTGCGGCCGCGCGCGCTCAACCTCCGCGCGACGAGCCGGTCGAGCTCGGCGAGCACACCCTCCGCGACGGGGCGAAAGTCGCGCGCACGCTCCGAGAGGAAGACGAGCGCGGCACGGCCGTCGCTCGGATCGGCCCGCCGCTCGACGAGCCTGTCGCGCTCGAGCAGGCGCACCATGGTCGTCATCGTCTGCTTGCTGAGGCGGGCACGGGCGGCTAGCTCGCCCATGCGGAGGCCGTCCTCCTCGAACAGAGGGATGAGGATCGAGCCGTACGAGGGCCGAACGTCGGGGTAGCCGGCGGCGGCGAAGCGGTCGTAGAGGAGCTCGTTCCAGCGCTGGCTCGCCTTCGCCAGCAGAAAGCCCAGGTTCTCGCGCGTCACCGCAGTCTTCGCGCGTCGTGGCGTGACCGTCATAGCTCTAGCCATGCTCCCGGGCCTGGCTCGAACGCACGGCCTCTCGTTCGGCGGCGACCAGGATCTTCAGAGCCTGGATGGCTAGTGGTGGGGGCCAGATCGGCCGGCCGGCCTCGAGCTTGATCTCGTGCATCAGCTCCCAAGGATCGCGCCAGCGTAGGTCGGAGAGTCTCCGGACGCCAATCGATCGACCTACGGCACGGCATCGCCAGATTTGATCTCATATCAGACTAAAATGGTACGATTGCAGACTAACTGAAGGTCTTGCTCGTGTCCTGCGAAACGAGGAGGTAGCGATGAAGGTGGATAGCCCAGCGCGCGTGATCGAGCTCTTCACAGCGGCGCTCAATAGCGGGGACGTGGAAGGGGCCATGGCCCTATACGAGCCCGACGCCACGTTTGCACCTCAGCCCGGCGAGGAGGTGAAGGGCCGCGAGGCGATTCGGTCGGCGCTCGACCTGTTCACGGCGCTGAAGCCGCGGATGCGCGGCGAGATCACCAGAGTCATGACGGCGGGCGACGTGGCGCTGGTCATGAACCGCTGGCAGCTCGAGGGCACGCAGCCCGACGGCGCGCCGGTCGAGATGGGCGGCCACAGCGCCGACGTCCTTCGACGTGCTCCTGACGGCGGCTGGCGCATCCTGATCGACGACCCGTGGGGCGCCGGCGCCTGAGCCGGCCCGCGGTCGGCGGGCGCGACGGGGAGGTCCACGGCTGACGCGCCTTCACCGGCTGCCACAGGCGCAAGCGTCCAAGTCTTGGTTATCGAGGAGCTCTTCTTCCTCCTCGGTGTTACGAATCGACCGGGCGGCCGGCCTAGGCGGGAAGCGTTCGTGGGAGCCCGAAGTGCGGGAAGACGCTGAGGTCGCCGAACCAGGTCATCGCGGAGATGCGGTCGCCTTCGAGCGTGAGCACGATGAGCGCGTACGCCCGCGTAATCGCCGCGTGCGCGTCCGGGAGATAGGCGCCGAAGGCCGGCTGTCCGTTGGCTCGTGTGGGGACGAGCCTGAGCGGTGCGCCGCGCCGGATTGCTCGATCGCGCAGGAGCGCGGCGATTGCGGCGTGGCCCTGGTACTCGTAAGGCTGGGGCGGCATTCTCACCCAGGCGTCGTCGGCCAGCAGGGAGACGACGGCGTCGACATCGCCGCGTTCGTAGGCGGCCGCGAAGAGGCCGACGAGCTCGCGCTCGGGCCGGGAACCAGGTGCGGGGGCGCCCTCGAGCTCGCCTGTCGACACGTGTTCCTCGAGCGTTGCTCGCGCGCGTTGGAGTGCGCCTTTGACCGCCGCCTCGCTCGTGTCGAGCATGCTGGCCACCTCGGCGCCACTGAAGCCGAGCGCGTCGCGGAGCACGATCACGGCCCGCTGCCGGGGCGGTAGGCGCTGAAGCGCGGTCACGAAGGCCAATCCGACCGTCTCTCGCATTTCGTAGCGTGCGTGCGGCCCCGGCGCCGAGTCCGCGAGGTCGTCGAGCAGCACGTCCGGGTACGGCTCGAGCCACACAGGCTCGCTCAGGCGTGTGGGCTCAGGCGGTTCGACCATGGCTGGAACCTCCCTCGGACGGCGTCGGCGGCCACGCAGCATGTTCAGGCACCGATTCGTCGCGATCCGGTAGAGCCAGGCGCGAACCGATGCTCGCCCTTCGAACTGCTCGAGGCCGCGCCAGGCGGCAAGCAGGGTCTCCTGCACTATGTCCTCGGCGTCCTGGACCGAGCCGAGGATCCGGTAGCAGTGGAGGTGCAGCTCGCGGCGGAAGGGGTCGGTGAGCTCGCGGAAGGCATCCGCGTCCCCGGCCCGAGCGCGCGTAAGCACTACGTCCTCCATGAACACGCCCCGGCGTAAGTCCTGTTCGTTCGCATACCACTCATGACACCGGCTGGGCCCGAAAGGAATCGGTCCGGTCCGAGGTTCGCCTGCTTGCCCGAGTGTCCCACCTCGTCCTCCTGATCGGGCTCGAACTCTCGGGCTTCAAGAGGCGTCCCGAACGGCCTCGTAGGTGAGGAAAACGACGTCGCCCTCGACGGTCTGGGAGTCGACAAGGCGCAGGGCTTTCTTGTCGCTGGTCTCGCCGAAGAGGCGCTCACCGGCCCCGAGCACGACCGGGAAGACTTTCAGCCGCAGCTCGTCGACGAGGTCGTGCTCAATCAGCGTGCGTACGAGCTGGAAACTGGCGGGGACGACGATCTCCCCTTTGAGCTCGTGCTTCAGCCGCGAGACCTCCTCGACCGCGTCGCCGCTGAGCACCGTCGAGTTGTTCCACTCGGGATTCTCGAGGGTCGAGGACATGACGTACTTCGGCAGGCTGTTCAACCTGTCCGCCAGCTCGCCACTCCGGGCTGGCCACCGCGCGGCGAACCACGCGTAGCTCCGCCGACCGAGCAGCAGGGCCTCGGTGCCCAGGGCCTCGTCGAGCGCGAGCTTGGTGAGTTCCGGGCGGTCCTTGATCAGGCCGACCCAGCCGCCGACCCTGAAGCCTTCGTCACCGGCCGGGTCCTGGACGACTCCATCGAGCGAGACGTTGTCGCTCACGACGATCCTTCCCATCCTTCCTTCTCCTTTGCTGGTGTTCGTAGCTCGTATTCGAGGTGTCCTCGTTGAGACACCGGCGACGCCCGAAAGGGAACGGCAGCCGTTGGTGCGCCGGCATCGGCGCTTGACGCGATTGACCCCAGCTAGATCCGCTGCGCAATCCGCGCCGTATTTTGGTGGGCGAGCGAATCACGGGAAGGAGGGGGAGGGATGACAGGCATGAAACGGCCGACGCCTCGCTCGAAGAGGCGGCGCGGCCTCCGTACTGTGGTCATGGTGCTGGTCGCCGTAGCGACGGTGGCCACTGCGAATGCGGCGACGGTGATCTCGGAGACGACCTGGGGAGGCGTCAACTCCGAGGTGACGAACGGGGCAGCCGTCGCGCCGGACGGGAGCACGTACCTCGCGGGCTTTACCACCAGCTTTGACCCGCTCGGGCAGGACAACGCATTCGTGGTCAAGTTCACGCCGGAGGGATCGCTGAGCTGGCAGCGGACCTTCGACGGGCCCGCGCAGTTCTCCATCGACCGGGCGAACGGCGTCGCGGTCGGGCCCGATGGCTCGGTTTACGCGGCCGGCCAGACGGTCGGCGTCGGGAACGACGTCTTGTTGCTGAAGTTCTCGCCAGACGGATCCCTCGCGTGGCAGCGACGTTGGGATGCCGGCGGGCAGGAAACCGGTGAGGGCGTGGCCGTCGCGGGCGACGGCTCCGTGTACGTGACGGGAGTGACCGACAGCTTCGGCGGATTCGGGCACCTCTTTGTCCTGCGCTTCGCGCCTGACGGCACGCTCGTCTGGCAGCGGATCCGGGACGTCGCCACCGACGCGGCCGTCGGGACGGGCCAGGCGATCACCGTCGCTCCCGACGGGAGCATCTACGCCGCCGGGGTCACACCGCGCGCGGTGGTCGGTGAGTTCGACATGTTGCTTCTGAAACTCGATTCGCAAGGGACGCTGGTCTGGCAGCGGACGTACTCCGCGGCCGATGTCGCCGACGCGCGCGGCGGCGTCGCGATCGGTTCCGACGGCTCGGTCTACGTCGCGGGCGGCATCCAGGCGGTAACGAAGCGCACCGCCGTCAACGACACGTTCGTCGCGAAGTTCGGCCCGGATGGAAGCCTGATTTGGGACCGCGGCTTCGGAGGCAGCCAGGGTGACTTCCCCGGCGGCGTCGTGGCGCGCGCGGACGGCACCGTCCTCATCGGCGGAGAGAGCGCGAGCTTCGGAGCCGGGAGCGACGACGCGTTCCTCCTGCAGCTCGACGCGAACGGCAAGGGCGTCTCGTGCGACAGCTGGGGCGGGCCGGGCATCGACCACGGCGACGACGTCGAGCTGGCGCCGAACGGGACGATCGTGCTCGCCGGGACGACGGTGAGCTCGCCGCCGTTCACGTTCGCGAGCTGCGCGCGACAGACGCACAGGCTGCGGGCGACCGTGGCTGCGCCGGACGTGCCGCTTGCGAACGCCGCCGGCACGCTTGCCGATCCGGGCGGGACGGTCG
>DASSXA010000186.1:0-4977 GCA_035704315.1 Gaiellaceae bacterium | reverse complement strand
CTGCTCGACAACTACAAGGAGGTCGTGGAGGCCCTCGAAGCGACCAATGAGGCCGCGCTCTCACACCGCCAGAACGATGTGCTGCGAGTCCTGACGGTCTTCAGTGTCCTGCTGCTGCCACTGACGCTCCTGGCGAGCATCTTCGGGATGAACGTCGACTTTCCGGGCTTCGGCACCGCGGAAGCCTTCTGGCTGATCATCGCCGCGATGGTCGTGATCTTCGCGGCCGTGCTGGCGTTCTTCCGCTGGCGTCGCTTTTTTTAGGGAGGGCTAAGGACAGCGAACCAGGACTTCACCCGCCCGGCAACGGTCCCTTCCCGCGCCGCCGTCGAGATGGTCACGCCCCCTGCCGCCATGAAGGAGATCGCGGCCGCCGCGCCCCTCGAGTGTGTCGTTGCCCCGATCGCCGAAGAGCTCGTTGTCGCGGTTGTTGCCGATCAGCTTGTCGCCACGCGCTCCACCGATGACGCCCTCCATCCGTCGAAGCCGGTCGCGGCCGTCGCCGAGGGCAGTCCCGCGCGTGAGGTTCGCCTGGATACGGAAGGGAGAGTCGGTGTAGTCCGCATAGTCGAAGCCGGGGCCACCGTCGAGTGAATCGTTCCCGCCGAGCCCCGCGAGGATGTCCGGGCCGCCGGCGCCGACCAAAGTGTCGCCTCCGCCGAGGCCGAGGAGGAGATCCTGCCCGGGGCCGCCCTTCACCACGTCGCCCTTGCGCGAGCCGAGGACCGTGTTGATGTTTACGAGCGTGTCGCTGCCGGTGGAGCCCGTCGCCGTCCCGGCGGTCAAGTCCACGGTGACGGCGCCGGGCGCCTCGACATAGACGACGCCGTTGAAGCCCCCGCCGGCTCCGCCGTCGATGCGATCGTTTCCGAGCCCGCCGCTCATGGCGTCGAGGCCCGTGTTGCCGGTCAGATTGTCGTCACCGTCACCACCGCAGATCACATCGGGACCGGCGCCGCCGTCGATCGTGTCGTTTCCCTGCAGGCCGTTGATGACGTCGCGACCAGGCGTGCCAGCGAGCGTTTCGTCTCCGGCAGTTCCGACGATCGTCGGCGTTGCTCCGAGGCAGTTGTTGGGAGCCGGCTGCTGTCCGGCTGCGCTCGACACGCCTCCCGAGAGCAGCACGAGCGCGATGAGCGCGCTAAGGAGTCGAAACATCTGTCAGCAGGATGCCCGGCAGCGGGGCGATCTAACCTCTCCGAGATCGTGGAGCAGCTCTGGGCACCCTGGCGGCTCGAGTACATCACCCGCGCCGATGAGCAGGACGGCTGCATCTTCTGCCGCGCCGTCGAAAGGAACGACGAGGAAGGCCTTGTCGTGCACCGCGGGAACGAGGCGTTTGTGCTCCTGAACCGGTATCCGTACGCCTCGGGGCACCTAATGGTCGCGCCGTACCGGCACGTCGGCGACTTCTCGGAGCTGGCCGACGGCGAGGCGCTCGAGATCCACCGCGTTGCGAGCCAGGGCATCGGCGCGCTGGCGCAGGTCTACACGCCGCAGGGCTACAACCTCGGCTGGAACCTCGGACGGGTGGCAGGCGCCGGGATCGTCGATCACGTCCACCTTCATCTCGTCCCGCGGTGGCTCGGCGACACGAACTTCATGCCCGTTCTGGCCGACGTGAAGGTGATGCCGGAGCATCTCGTCGAAACGCGACGCAAGCTCGCGGAGGCCTGGCCTACCTAGGAGGGCGCCTCGACCTCGGTGTTCAAGGGAAGCGTCATCCCTTCCCTGGCGAGCTCGGGTGGAACGCCGTGGTCGCCCCAGAGCTCTCCTGCACGGGCCTCGAGCGAGCGCAGCTGGTCATCGGTGTGCAGCGGATCGTGATGGAAGAGGAGCAGATGCTCGACCTCGGCGATGCGCGCAAACGCGACCGCATGCGCCACGCTCGAGTGGCCCCAGCCGACGTGTGAGGGGTACTCCTCCTCGAAGTACTGGGAGTCGTGCATGAGCACGTTGGCGCTTTCCGCCAGCGTGAAGCCCGAGAGCCATTCGGGCTCCACATCGTCCACGACGACTCCGAGATAGGGCTCGTGATCGGGGATGTAGGTCACGACGTAGCCGTCCTCCTCGAACCGGTAACCGACGGTTGGGCCTCGATGGGTGACAGGTTCGGCACGGACGCGCGCCGGGCCAATCTCGAACTCCTCGTCGGGGACGTCGTGGAAGGTGATTGCGGACGGCACCTCGGAGAGCTCGACGGGAAAGAGCGGCGGCGACAGGTATCGGGCGATGCGCTCCTCGAGCGTGTCCACCGGCGATGCGGGCCCCCAGATGTGGAGCTCGCGCTCGGGCTCCCAGAGGGGAACGAAGAAGCCGAGCCCCTCGAGATGGTCGAGGTGGAGGTGCGTAAGGCAGAGGTGGATCGGACGACGCGGCTCTGAGGCCAGCCTCAGTCCGAGCAGACGGATGCCCGTGCCGGCATCGAGGACGACCGGTGTGCCGTCGGCGAGCTCCAGCTCGACGCAGGATGTATTCCCGCCGTAGACAACCGTGTCCGCGCCCGGCGCCGCCAGCGATCCCCGGCAGCCCCAGACGGCTGCCTTCACGCCCCGTTGTCTTCCCAGAAGACGACGACGACGCCGGCCAACTCCTGCTCGCGGCCGAGCATCGGGATCGCCGTCACCGAGAGCGTACGTCGCTGTCCATCCAGCATCGTGAAGAGCAGCGTCTCGTGTGCCGGCCGGCGCAGTCTTCGGGCGACGGCGGTCGGCATCTCCTCGATGCTCACAGGGCTGCCGTCGCGCCGTTCGGCCTGGAACCTGGCGCGCCATTCATCCTCGGCCAGGTTCCCGAGCTCGGCGAAGGTCTGGCCGATGATCCGCTCGGCCGGCTCGTTGAAGAAGACGAGCGCGCCGTCCTCGTCGATGACCGCGAGAGGAGTGGCGAGATTCGAGGCGAACTCGCGCGCAAGGATCAGAGGAAGGCTTTTGTGCGCGGTCCGCTCCACGACTTGAAGCGTACTGCCATTGCTACGAGAAAAGTTCACGGGCTACAGTTTTCTCGTGCCGTTGTCTAGATGGCGGACGCCGTTGCTGCGCCCGGCCTCCGGCCAACGGCTCTTTACAGTCGGGATTGCGCTCGCCTTTGGCGGTCTGGTTGCGCTGCCCGCAACCGGCGTGGTGTTGCCTCCCGACCCTGACCCGTTGCCCGGCAGCTCGTTCCAGGGCGCCGACGGAAACCAGGACGACGTCATTGGCGCGTTCGATTGGGAGTTCTTGGAGGGGGCGAGCCGGGTTGTCCACAACCCCGACCCCAACGCGCAGGACTCGGCGTTCAAAAAGGGGTCGGAGGACGAGCCCGGCCGCTGGGAGCTCGGCACCGAAAATGGAGGCGTCAACCCGGGCAAGGCCAACATGGTCGACGGCTGGGCGGCTGTCGATCAGGGCGGAGACGACACGTTCGTCTATCTCGCGTTCGCGCGCCATGACGCTCAGGGGGAGGGGCAGACAGTCTTCACCTTCGAGTTGAACCACGACGCGCAGTTGTGGGACAACGGCAATTCGGCCACGCCCGTCCCATGCCGACGCAGCGGCGACGTGCTCGTTTCCTTTGACCCGACCATCCCGGCCGAGGTCTCCGTCCAGCGGTGGGTCACGGTCAACACCGATCCCTCAACGGGGTGCGCAACCACAGGGAACCTCGCCGCCGTCGGGAGCCTGACGCCGAATGTGGATGTTCAGGGCGCGATGAACAGCGCGGGGATCACATCGCATCTGCCCGGTTTCCACTCCGACACGGTCGCCGCTGACCTCTTCGGCGAGACCGCCCTCAACCTCAGCCAGATCCTCCGGGAAGCGCTCGGCAACCCCTGCTTCTCCTTCGGCTCGATCTGGATGCACTCGCGCTCGTCGATTTCGCAGAACTCGGCCATGCAGGACTACCTGGCACCGCAGCGGATCGTCGCGCGCAGCTGCTCCGCGTCCGGCACGAAGTTCGAGGATCGGAACGCAGACGGCGGTCGCGATGCGGGCGAGCCCGGCCTGCCCCGGTGGACGATCTGGGCCGACTACGACAACGACGGAGTCCGCGACCCGAACGAGCCCTTCGGGATCACGGACACCGAGGGCCAGTACGTCGTCAACGGCATCCGCCCGCCGAACGGCACGTACACGTTGCGCGAGACGCTGCCGACGAGGGGAGCCCGGAGGCGCGCGGCGGTCGCGAGGGTGAGGTGCTCCTACCCCAACAGGACGACGGCCGGCGGAACCGGCAATGCGCCGGGCGGCATGTTCCGCTGTGGCTGGATCGTCTCCACTGCGACGACGGCGTATGCCCGAGGGCGTGACTTCGGCAATTTCAGGGCCGCCGAGCTCGTTGTCCGGAAGCGGCTTCTACCCAGTACCGACCCCGGTCGGTTCGACCTCTTCGTGAACCGCAGGATCGTGGTGCCGGCAGCGGGGGACGGGGCCAGCCGCACCCTTGCTCTTCGACCCGGTGTCTACGACATCTCCGAGGCCGCCTCGGCCGGAACGAACGCCGCCGACTACCGGTCGAACGTGCAGTGCAAACTCGGGACACGCCGGGCGCAGTCGCGATCCGGCGCGTCGTACGAGAACCTGCAGCTGGCGCAAGGCGAACGCGCCGTCTGCACGTTCCGCAACCGGCGCCCGGGTACGCCCGCGATCGCGATCGACAAGACGGGACCGGCAACGGCCGAGCCGGGCGCCACGCTTCGCTACACGCTCTTCGTCACGAATCCCGGCGATGTTCCGTTTGCGGAGGCGGCGGTGCACGTGACCGATCCAAACTGCGACGCCGCTCCAGTGCTCATCGGCAAGGGTGGCGACACTTCGACGGGGAGCCTCGATCCCGGCGACACCTGGACATATTCGTGCTCGCGGCGGACCTCGGAGACGATCGGCTGCCCCTCACTGGTCCCGAACACGGCTACCGTCACCGGGACGGCGCAGGGGACGACCGTGACCGACCAGATCACGATCGAGACGACGCTCCAGTGTCCTCCGCCCGAGCCTG
>DASSXA010000140.1:0-4562 GCA_035704315.1 Gaiellaceae bacterium | reverse complement strand
CGCCGCGCCGTCTGAGCAGGCCGAACCGCTCTACGACGCGTTCTGCGCCGCCCTCGGCGCGGAGGGCGTCGACGTGGCGAGGGGCCGGTTCGGAGCTCGCATGGCGCTCGAGCTCGTGAACGACGGCCCGGTCACGATCGTCCTGGACATGCCGATCCGCTGAGAACTACTGCGAACGCTGTGGGTCCGAATGAGCCCGGCTCACGGCGAACGCTTGGGTGCAGATTGCCCTGCAAATAGGTGTCGATTGCTCTTGTAGCCAACCGTGCTTGGTGCGACCCTCAACAGGCTTCTCCACAGGATGCGGGAGGTGGTTTGGTCGCCGAATCCCACCTCCAGCGCGAAGCCGGCGATTGCCTCGGGCCCCCACATCGGAAGGAGACGAATGAGGATGACCCGACTAGTATCGAAATCCGTACTGGCGTTTACAGTCGTAGCTGCGGCTGTGCTCGCGTTAGGGGCGGCCGTTGCGGTGGCCGCACCGCACTTTGCCTCGGCGGGTGCAGAGGTGAACTCGGCCGGCGAGCTCGTAGTGAGCTTCGATGAACGCGGTCTCGGGAACGAGAACATCGACTACACGCTCACCGCAGACGCGACTGCGCTCTATGCCTGTATCAACCGTGGCGGCAAGAACCCCAGTGCTGCCAACAAGCAGACCTTCGAGGGCCAAGTGTCCGGCGGCGCATCGATCGAGCCGAAGAACGGACGCGTACGCGCTTCGATCTCGGCCGGCCCGCTCGCAGCTCCGCAGTTCACGTGCCCGAAGGGCCAGAGCCGAGAGTTGGCCCAGGTCTCGTACAGCAACATCGTGCTCACGGACACTACGAATGGTGTTCCGATCACCCTTCCGGACGTGAGCAGGTGTTTGCTCCCGAATATTCCGGATCTCTGCGTGTAGGACACGGCTGGGCACCGAGGCAGTCGGATGTGGAGTGTCCCTCCTATCAGGCGATTTGAGGTGCGACGGGGCTGCGTAGTACGGCCCCGATGCACACTGCAGCACCATCTCTGAAGCGTGACCTCGTAACAGCCGAGCGTTACAGGCGCGAGACCGCGCGGAGCCAGGACCGCAGCTGTCCGCCGACCTCGCGGTTCCACGCCAAGACGATCCGTCCCGGCTCGTTCATCGCCACCATGACGGCGTTTCGCCGTCCGGGCTCGTCGGTGGCCTCGTCGACCCAACTTGTGACCTGGCGTACGCCGTCAGGCCCTTCGAGCCTCCGGAATCGCTGTCGTTCGAGCCTCATCTCGTCCACCGAGCCTATCGCGCGGAGCGACCTTGCTATCCTGCAAACACCACATTTCACCGGTTCGGAGAAATGGGCGCATCGCGCCCTTTTCTTTTAGGAGCAGCAGATGACCGACGTGTACGACAAGGAGAAGACGCTCTTCCGGGAGATCGCACCGCAGGTCGAGAACGCGATCCCCGGCGTCGAAGTGCTTGCACTCGAGCTCTCAGGGCCCGAGCGCTTCACCGTGTTCATCGACCATCCGCAACGGGTCGATCACGCGCTCTGCGCGCGTGTCACGGATGTCCTCCGCCCGTACCTGCGCCACTACACGGTGGATGTGTCTTCCCCGGGCGTCGAGCGCCCGCTGCGGACGCCCGCTCACTTCGAGCGGGCGGTCGGACAACGCGTCGCGCTCCGCACGTCAACGGACATCGACGGACGCAAGCGCTTCAAGGGGGAGCTCGTCGGCACGAGTCCGGTCGGAGTCCGGCTCGAGGCCGAAGGCGACAAGTACGAGATCCCGTACGACGCCATCGTGCGGGGCAATCTGATCGAGGAGAGGGTGTGACATGAGCCGCGAGATCATCGAGGCGGTGCGGGAGCTGGAGCGGGAGCGAGGTCTCGAGAACGGGATCCTCGTCGACGCGCTCCGAGACGGACTGCTCGCCGCCTACAAGAAGACGCCGGGCGCATACCGGCACGCGACAGTGGAGATAGACGAAAACGGTGACTTCCGCGTGTACGCGATACACATGCCGAAGGAGCTCGAGGAGCGCCTGCTCGATGAGGCCAGAGAGCGCGCCCTCGACGACCTCGAGCGTATCGAGGAGGAGACCGGCGAGAAGCAGCACACCCTGATCACCGACGACGACCTGGAGATCGACTGGTCCCAGGTGCCGGAGGATCAGGTGCGCCGCGAGGACGTCACGCCCTCGAATTTTGGCCGCATCGCCGCGCAGACGGCGAAGCAGGTGATCCAGCAGCGGATCCGCGAGGCCGAGCGCCAGATCATGTACGAGGAGTACGTCGATCGGGTCAGCGAGGTCGTAACGGGCATCGTCCAGCAGGCAGGCGACCGCAACAACATCCTCGTGGACCTCGGCAAAGTAGAGGCGCTCCTGCCGCGCTCCGAGCAGGTCGACGGTGAGCGCTACGAGCAGGGCAGCCGGATCAAGGCCGTGATCACGGAGGTCCGCTCGGGGACCAAGGGACCGCAGGTGATCCTCTCCCGCCGCGATCCCGAGCTGATCAAGACGCTGTTCGAGCTCGAGGTCCCGGAGATCGCCGACGGTCTCGTCGAGATTCGCGGTGTCGCGCGGGAGCCGGGCTACCGCTCGAAGATCGCGGTCGTCTCGCACACCCAGGGCGTCGACCCGGTGGGCGCGTGCGTGGGCCCGCGGGGCTCGCGGGTGCGCATGGTCGTCTCGGAGCTCCGTGGCGAGAAGATCGACATCATCCCGTGGAACACGGAGCCCGCGCGCTTCCTTGCGAAGGCGCTGTCGCCGGCGCGCGTTCGCGAGGTCTACATCGACGACGAGACCAAGGAAGCGACCGTCATCGTCCCCGAGGACCAGCTCGCCCTTGCGATCGGCAAGGAAGGGCTGAACGCGCGGCTCGCTGCACGGCTGACAGGGTGGAAGGTCGACATTCAGTCCGAGGCCGAGTTCGCTGCCGCCGAGGCGGAGGCCGCCTTCGCCGGCGGCGAGGCAGGCGAGGACTTCTCGGGCCGCTGCGCGGCGATCCTCTCCAACGGCAAGCGCTGCCCGAACGCGGCGATTCCGGGGACCCGCTTCTGCGGCATCCCGGCGCACGCCGCACTGGCCGAGCGTGAGGCCCGCGGCGAGATGGTCGAGGAGGCCGTCCCGGTCGCCGGCGCCGAGCCCCTAGAGGACGCAGAGCAGGAACAAGAGGCACCGGAGCAGGAACAGGTTGTCGCGCGCGCAACCGCAGATGAAGGAGACGACGAGCGCGCTGTCTGAAACCCGAGACGCGATTCGGACCTGCGTTGGGTGCGGTAGAAAGGCGCCGAAAGTCGAGTTCCTCCGCTTCGTTGCGCGGGATGGTGAACTGGTGCTCGGGGCGACCGATCCGGGCCGCGGCGCCTACACCTGCCGGAGGCTCGCGTGCTTCGAACGGGCACGCGCGAGGAATGCCTTCAACCGCACGCTCAAGCGCACAATCCGAGTCGATGAGAAGCTCCACTCGCTCTACACTTGACCGCTGACCATGGCTGACCAACAGGGAAATCGCCCAAATAGACCCATTCGGCCCCGCCAGGCGCAGGGTGGGCGCCGCAAGCGCCGCGTCGTCATCGACTCGCAGGCGGCGAGGCCGCGCGCCGATACGCGTCAGGCCCGCGATCGCGCCGACGCGAAACCGAAGCAGCCGCGCGAGGTCGTTCAGCCGACCGGTCCGGTCACGGTCCAGTCCGGAGTCACCGTCAAGGAGCTCTCGCAGGCGCTCGGGAAGCCCGTCGCCGACATCATCAAGATCATGATGGGGCTGGGCGAGATGGTGACCATCACCCAGTCGCTGTCGGACGACGCCGTCCAGCTGATCGCAGCCGAGTTCAAGCGCGAGGTGACGATCAAGCACGCGGCCGAGGAGGACGAGGAGCCGGAGTCGTACGACGATCCCGAGGAGGCGCTCAAGGCGCGCCCGCCGGTCGTCACGATCATGGGCCACGTCGACCACGGCAAGACGACGCTGCTCGACGCCATTCGTGAGACGGCGGTCGTCGAGACGGAGGCGGGCGGTATCACCCAGCACATCGGCGCCTACCAGGTCGAGCACAACGGCCGGAAGATCACCTTCCTCGACACCCCGGGCCACGAAGCGTTCACAGCGATGCGCGCCCGCGGCGCGAAGGTCACCGATATCGCTGTCCTGGTCGTCGCCGCCGACGACGGCGTCATGCCCCAGACGCGGGAGTCGATCTCGCACGCAAGTGCGGCAGAGGTGCCGATCGTCGTCGCCGTGAACAAGATCGACGTCCCCGACGCCGACCCGAACCGGGTGCGCGGCGACCTGGCCAGCGAAGGTCTCCAACCGGAGGAGTGGGGTGGAACCACACAGTTCTCGGACGTCTCGGCCAAGCAGAAGCAGAACCTCGACGACCTGCTCGAGAAGGTGCTGCTCGTCGCCGACGCCGAGCTCGTGCTGACCGCAAACCCCGACGCCGAGGCGTCAGGGCCGATCATCGAGTCCCGCCTGGACGTGGGCCGCGGGCCGGTCGCGACGATGCTCATCCAGCGCGGAACGCTGAAGGTCGGCGACGCGATCGTCGCCGGCGACGCCTGGGGCCGGGTGCGCGCGCTCTACGACTTCCAC
>DASSXA010000323.1:0-2405 GCA_035704315.1 Gaiellaceae bacterium | reverse complement strand
AGGCGCTGCGCCGGATTGCCGAGGGCGCCGCGATGATCCGGACCAAGGGCGAAGCCGGCACCGGTGACATCGTCAACGCCGTCCGCCACATGCGCGAGGTCTTCGGAGGCATTCGGCGGCTGGGCGCGACCGACCCGGACGAGCTGTTCGGCGAGGCGAAGGAGCTTCAGGCGCCCGTCGAGCTCGTCAAATGGGTTGCCGAGCACGGCCGGCTGCCGGTCGTCACGTTCACCGCTGGCGGGATCGCGACGCCTGCCGACGCTGCGCTCTGCATGCAGCTCGGCGCCGACGGCGTCTTCGTCGGCTCCGGGATCTTCAAGTCGGCGGATCCGCCTTCAGTGGCCAAGGCCATCGTAGAGGCGACGACGCATTACAACGACGCGAAGATCCTCGCCCAGGTGTCGCGCGGGCTCGGCGATGCGATGTCGGGCCTCTCCACGGCGTCGCTCGCGCCGGAAGAGCTCCTAGAGACGCGCGGCTGGTAGAGAAGGGCGCCCGAAGGCGCCCTCTCCTGGAGTTACGGCTGGAGAATCCCGCGCGCGACGAACGCAGCGCGAGCGGTGTTCGCTGCCGCACTTCCGTACAGACTCTGCGCGGCCGCGACGGTGCTCTCCGCGAGCTTCGGCATGCTCGGATCGCGCTGACCGAACTGACCTTCGAGGATCAAGGTGTCGGCCTTGACGTTGCCGAGGGCATTACGGATGTCCCACAGAGCGCGCGACCAGATCTGCCCGTCGTGGTGGACGGCGCCGTTGAGATCCGCCGGGTAGTGGAGGTTCGTGTCGACTCGCCGCAGGCAGTGCGGAGCAGTCGGGTCGTACGAGACCGAATCCCAGTCGGCGATGCACGCCGGATCCGGCGTCGGTGCCTTCAGGTTCGAGACCGTAGCGGCCCAGTAGTCGGCGAAGCCTTCGCCGATCGAGCGGGCCTCGACTGAGAAGCCGAACCCGAACGGCGTCTGCTGCGAGTCCTGGATCGCATGGCCAAGCTCGTGGAGGATCACCTCTGCGTCCTCGGCGTCGTCGACACCGCCCTTACCGAGCTTGATCATGTCCTTCTTGTCCCAGGAGAACGAGTTGTCCTGCCCCCACTGGTTGATGCGGAGGTCCTGGGACTCCATGTTCACCGGCCGCCGCGTGCTGCCGAAGCCGAGGCTCTGGATGTACTTCTGGGCCTCCGTCACCCAGTAGTAGGCCATGACCTGCTCGAAGCGATCGTCGTTCCGGTGGTAGTTGAAGTCGTTGGTCGGCGAGTAGGCCGCGTTGCCCGTCTCGCTCGTGATGTTGGCCCAGTCTCCTCGTAGGAAGCCGCTGCCGTCCAGGTTCGTAAGGGCGACGCTGTGATAGGCGGGAGCGAGAGCCGCGTAGTCAGCGTCCTTCTGATCGGTTAGAGACTGGTTCTGCAGATCGGCGACAGGATTCGGCAGAAAGACCGTCGCGGTGCCCGTCGACTGTCCGTTGCCAGGCTTGGCGGCAACGGCCACTGTCACAACGACCGCAGACGCGATCAGCGCGAGACCGGCGGTCAAGAGCATTCGTCGCAAGATGACCCTCCCCTTGTGAGACGGTTGAAGCGCGTCAGGGTACTACCACGATCGAGAAACGTCTATCCGCATTTCGGGCCCGCTGGCTCGGGGTAGCCTGCGGTTCATGAAGATCGGCGTCCTCGCCGTCCAGGGCGACTTCCGCGAGCACGCGGCGGTGCTGCGGCGGCTCGGCGCGGACCCGGTCGAGGTGCGGAAGCCGGAGCACCTCGAGGGCCTCGACGGCCTCGTGATTCCGGGCGGCGAGTCGACGGCGATCATGCGCCTGGCGCGGATCTACGGCCTCGAGGACGCCCTGCGCCGCTTCGAGCGGCCGGTCTTCGGCACCTGCGCCGGAATGATCCTGCTCGACCGTGAGCACCTCGGCCTCGTCGACATGAGCGTGCAGCGGAATGCCTATGGACGGCAGGTCGCGAGCTTCGAGACCGACCTCGAGCTGGCCGGAGGCGAGGGCAGCGTGCGCGGCGTCTTCATCCGCGCGCCTCGCGTCAGCGACGTGGGGCCGGGCGTCGAGGTGCTCGCGGAGCTCGACGGCGAGCCGGTTCTGCTTCGCGACGGGCGTTTCCTCGTAGCATCGTTTCATCCCGAGCTCACGGACGACACACGCGTCCACGAGCTCTTCCTGGATCTCGTTCGAGAGGAGCAGCGTACTCGGTCTCCTGACGCGCCGCTGGCCGCGCGTAAGGGGGCCGGACAGTATTTAAATACGGCCGACCGCCTGGAGCACGGCCAGCGGCGTGAGGTCGGCGGAGCCGGGCTCCGCCCGGCGGGAGCCGACCGATCAGGAGGGCGAGGTGTCGGGGCACAGTAAGTGGAGCTCGATCAAGCACAAGAAGGGCGCCGCGGACGCCCGCCGCGGGAA
>DASSXA010000045.1:0-3227 GCA_035704315.1 Gaiellaceae bacterium | reverse complement strand
CGCGCCTCGGGCACCTGGATCGCGAGCGAGGAGGTCGGCGACATCTTCCGGGGCGGGCGGGCGTACGACGTCCATGTCTGGAGCACCCCAGAGACGCGCTCGAGCGTCACCAGCATCGAGCGGCTCCCGATCGACACGCCGAGCGGGAAGCCCATCCTGCTCTCGGACGTGGCCGATGTGCGCATCGCCCCGACGCCGAACACGATCGAGCGCGAGAACCTCTCCCGACGCCTCGAGATCAGCGCAAACGTAAGCGGGCGCGATCTCGGGTCCGTTGCCCGCGAGCTCGAAGACGGCCTGGAAGACATCACCTTCCCGCTTGGGTATCGCGCGGAGCTGCTCGGCGAGTACAAGGAGCGGCAAGCCGCTCAGCAACGCCTGCTCATCTACGGCCTCGGAGCGGCGCTCGCGATCTTCCTGCTCCTCCAGGCCTCGTTCCGCAGTTTCAGGCTTGCCACGCTGTCGTTCTTCACGCTGCCGATCGCGCTCGTGGGCGGCGCGCTCGCGGCCTTCATCGGCGGCGGTGTCCTCTCGCTCGGCTCGCTCGTCGGCTTCTTCACCGTGTTCGGCATCGCCGCCCGCAACGGGATCTTGATGATCAACCACTTCCAGCATCTCGAGCGCTTCGAGGGCGAGACCTTCGGCCCGCAGCTCGTCCTCCGCGGGGCCCGTGAGCGGCTGTCGCCGATCCTGATGACGACGCTCGCCACAGGGCTCGCGATCGTGCCGCTCGTCGTCGCCGGCAACATCCCGGGCCACGAGATCGAGCACCCGCTCGCCCTGGTCATCCTCGGCGGGCTCTTCACCTCGACCCTGCTCAACCTCTTCGTCGTGCCGGCCCTCTATCTGCGCTTCGCGCGCCCTGCGACGAAGCCTTCGGAAGGCGTGTAGCGGCCGTGCGACTCATCTTCTTCTCATCTGCGCCTTCCAGGATTCAGCTGCAGGTGTGAAAGGAGGCGTCCGGTGATCAGCCCGAGCAGCGTGCCGGCCCGACGGGCCTTCGCCCCTCTCGGTCTGGCAGTGATCGCAATCAGTCTGGGGTTCTGGGGTGTCCTCCGCGGCGGATCGGCCGCCGCGAACGACGCCCCCGCCGCCACCGCAGCCCGGGGCGATCTCGTCGTCTCCGTCGGAGGAGTCGGACGGATCATCCAGGCCAAGGCGTCCCGCCCGATCGCCACTCCGGCCCCGCCGGGCGGCACCAGCACGGCTTCGGCTCCGGCGACGCCGACCGAAGCTCCTCCGGACGCCGTCTTTCCACGGACCAGCGGGCGCGTCTCGAGATTCCTCGTCGCGCCGGGCGACCTCGTCGTCGCCGGCGGCCCGCTCGCGCTGCTGGACGACGGCGGCGCGGCGTCGGCCGGCGTCGAGCAGGCACGGAACGACCTCGAAACGGCGCAGGTCGAGTTGCGCCAGAAGCGGACGAGCGATCCCCTGACGGGTGTCCCGGCCACGCCGGCCGAGCGGGCCGCGGGCCGGTACGCCGTGACGTCAGCCGTCGAGCGGCTGGCGCGCCTCCTCAGTCCGCCGCTGGCCGCGGATGTGAGCGCGGCGTGGCTCGAGGTCAGGCGGGCGGAGGCCGATCTGGAAACGCTCCTCGGTGGGACACCGGCGGAACGGGCTGAGAAGATCCGCATCGCACGGCAAGCCGTTCAGGTTGCCCAGGACGGTCTCAACCGAACGCTCGCGCCGGCAGACGCGGCCGATGTGAGCGCGGCGAGCGCCGAGCTGAAGAAGGCCGAGGCCGACCTCGCGCTGCTGCTGCGGCCTCCCGACTCTCCGCTTCCCGAGGAAGTTGCGGCCGCCCAGCGAGCGGTCACCGTGGCGCGGCAGAACCTCGAGGACGCGAAGTCGGCCGTGCCGGAGGATCCCGTGGCGATCCGGGACGCGCAGCTTGCGCTCGACAAGGCGCAGGCAGACCTCGCCGTGTTGCTTCGGCCGCCGAAGGGCCCGCTGCCCGAGGAGATCGCATCCGCCCGGCAGACGGTGGACGCGGCACGAGCCAAGCTCAACAAGCTCCTCGCGCCGCCGAATCCGGCCGAAGTCCGCGCGGCGCGCCTCGAGCTCGAGCGCGCGAACGCCGAGCTGCGCAAGCTCGCGACCGGTCCCAGCCGAGCCGCCCTGGCTGCCGCGCGCCAGGCGGTCGAGGCCGCCCGCGCAAAGTTGAAGCTGCTGCTCGGAGGACCGCTCACGGCGGACGTCGCGGCGTCGCGACTCGACGTGCGGCGGGCTCAGGCCGAGCTGTCCGTGCTGAGAATCCGCGGCGGGCCGGGCGCCGCCGGCGACATCTCGCTCGCGCAGCTCAAGGTCGACGCGGCCCGGATCAGCCTCGCCGTGGCGCGGGTGAACCGGCGGCTGTTGACTGTTCGCGCGCCCTCGGCCGGAACGGTGACTGCGCTGATGACCACGAGGGGCGCGCCTGTCGACACCTCGACGCCTCTCGTGACGGTCGCGGACCTCCACCGACTCGCCGTCAGCGTCGACCTCAGTGAGTTCGACGTCGCCCAGGTGCGTCCCGGGCTGAGGGCCGTCGTCGGCGTTGATGCGCTGGGCGGCAAGTCCTTCCCGGGCATCGTCCTCTTCGCGGCGCCGACGGGAAGCGACAACGGCGGCGTGGTCACGTTCCCCGTCCGCGTCGGCCTCTCGCACGCCGAGGGGCTGCGGCCCGGAATGAACGTCAGCGTGCGCATCACGGTCGCGCGGCGACACGGCGTCCTGCAGGTGCCGCTCGAGGCCGTGACGCAAGACGGAGGCGAGTCGACGGTGACGGTCATCGACGAGTCGGGCAACGAGAGCGCCCGTACGGTCAAGCTCGGGCTCGCGAACAACAAGAGCGTCCAGATCGTGAAGGGGCTTCGCGCCGGAGAGCGCGTCGTTCTTCCGGAGGCACAGGCCCCGGCAGGGGAGGAGTAGTGAGCGAGGACGACGCGGCGAGCGTCCTCGAGCTCGCCGACGTCACCAAGGTCTACCGGGACGGAGACGTTTCGGTCGAGGCGCTACGCGGCGTCAGCGCCGTCGTCCGCGCGGGTGAGTTCCTGGCCATCATGGGACCGTCCGGCTCGGGGAAGACGACGCTCCTCGGCATCCTCGGCCTCCTCGACCGCCCGACGGCGGGCTCGTACCGGCTGGTGGGCGAAGAGATGGCTTCGCTGAACGAGTCCCGGCGCGCCCATGTCCGTGGGGAGCGGATCGGCTTCGTCTTCCAGGCCTACAACCTCCTGCCACGGTCG
>DASSXA010000313.1:0-4058 GCA_035704315.1 Gaiellaceae bacterium | reverse complement strand
GAGCCTCGTGTTCTGCCTCGGCACGGGCCTGTCGAAGCTCGAGTCGGACGCGCTACGCCTGTACCTCGAAGGCTCGTCCTACGAGGAGATGGCCGAGCGCCTCGGGGTGGACACGAAGACGATCGACAACGCCCTCCAGCGGGTCAAGCGGAAGATCCAGCAGCACCAGGCCGGGCGCCAGGTTCTCCAGTAGCCGCGGCTACCATCCCTTTCAGCGCCGGAGTAGCTCAGCTGGTCAGAGCACCGGTTTTGTAAACCGGGCGTCGCGGGTTCGAATCCCGCCTCCGGCTCTTAGGCGCTCGCCTCGAGCGCGGCCTCAGCGCCTGAGGGCACGTACGTCGCCTTGTAGCCCATCAGCCGACCCAGCGGCGCGCCGAGCCCGAGGCCGAAACGCTGCATCCATGCCGGCGGGAAGGGAAGGCGAACATCGTCGAAGTGACTCTGCGCGATCACGGCGAGGCGCAGCGGATTCGGCATGCCCTTGCGATTCGTCTTTCCGTCGGCCGCGAGCCCGAACATCGTCTCGATCAGCCGCTCGAACTGCAGCGCCGGCCGCACCTCGCAGACGAAGTGGGCCTCGTCTTCGCCTGCGTTCCAGAACTTGTGCGCCGTCCCGGCCGGAACGGTGAGCCTCTGGCCGGGGCCGGCGATGATCTCCTTGCGCCCGAGCCGGAAGCCGACCGTGCCCCGAAGGACCTGGAACCGCTCCTCCTGGAAGGGATGAACGTGGGCCGCCGCGACGAAGCCGCTCGGCTTGACGAAGGTCTCGAGCACGACCGCTTCGCCGTTTGTCTCGCGCGAGGTCTTGCGAAAGACGAGCCTCTCGCCCGTGACGGGGTTCTCGATGACGTCTCCTGGGTGAATCACGATTCGCTCCTTTCGTCTAAGTGACATCCCAGACGATCGGCGGTCGCACTTACGGATCGCTTACGGCACGCTTTGACTCGAAATGGGGGCTCAAGGGGTCGAGTTCAGGCTGCTCGGCCCGCTCGAAGTCGAGCAAGACGGTCGTGTCCTTCCCGTCGGGGGTCGGCGGCAGCGCGCTCTGCTGACGTTTCTCCTCCTCCACGCCAACACGGTCGTTGCTCGGGACCGCTTGATCGACGCGCTGTGGGGTGAGGATCCGCCCGAGACTGCGGCAAACGCCCTCCAGGTGGCGGTGCACACGCTCCGGAAGCTGCTGGGCGCCGACCGAATCGTCACGCGTGGGCCGGGTTACCTACTCCGGGTCGAAGCAGGGGAGCTCGATCTCCAGCGCTTCACGGGGTCCGTCGAGCGCGCTCGCGGCAAGCGTCCCGCCGATGCAGCCGAAACCCTGCGCCAGGGGCTCGCACTCTGGACCGGGCCCGCGCTCGCGGACCTCGGCGAGACGCCGTTCGTGGAGCCAGAGCGCGCACGGCTCGAGGAGCTTCACCTGGCGGCGATCGAGGATCGGGTCGCCGCCGACCTGGCGCTCGGGCGTCACGCCGACCTGATTCCGGAGCTCGAAGCGCTCGTCTCCGCTCATCCGTATCGGGAACGGCTGCGCCGCGAGCACATGCTCGCCCTCTACCGGTCCGGCCGCCAGGCGGAGGCGCTCGAGGCCTACCGGTCCGGCCGCCGGCTTCTCGTCGACCAGCTAGGAATCGAGCCCGGCGAGGAACTGCAAGAGCTCGAGCGGGCGATCCTGTGCCAGGATTCCGCACTCGCACTGCCTTCGATGCGGGCGAAGAGCAAGCTCCCTGCACCGATGACTCCGCTCGTCGGCCGCCGGCTCGAGGTTGCCGCGGTGACTTCGCTGGTGCGGGGGTCGGAGGCCCGGCTCCTGACGCTGACGGGCCCCGGCGGCACGGGCAAGACTCGCCTCGCGCTGGAGGCCGCTTGGGAGCTCGTCCACGACTTCCGCGACGGCGCGGTGTTCGTCGATCTCGCACCCATCGAAGACCCGGAGCTCGTCGGCTCTCAGATCCTCGGAGCGCTCGATGTGGACGAGCAGCCGGGTCGTCCGGTCATCGAGACGTTGAAGGACGCCCTCCGCGGACAGCAGCTGCTCCTTCTGCTCGACAACTTCGAGGGAGTGATCGACGCGGCGCCGCTCGTCACTCAGCTGCTCGCGGCCGCTCCGGAGCTCAAGGCGCTCGTCACGAGCCGTCTGTTCCTGCACGTGTCCGGCGAGCACGAGTACCCGGTGCCGCCACTTGCCGTTCCCGATCTCGAGCACGACGCCCTTGACAGCCTCGGCCGAAACGAAGCCGTCGAGCTCTTCGCCGCTCGCGCACGCGCCGTCAACCCCTGGTTTCGCCTGGGCGCTGAGAATATTCGGATTGTCGCGGCGATCTGCGTCGCACTCGACGGCCTCCCGCTCGCGATCGAGCTCGCGGCGGCGCGAACCCGTGAGCTGACTCCGGAGGAGATGCTCGAGCGCCTGGAGAGCAGGCTCGAGCTCCTCACCGCCGGTCCGCGCGATGCCCCTGTTCGCCAGCGAACGCTGCGGGCCACGCTCGATTGGAGCTTCGAGCTCCTCGACTCTGAAGAGCAACGTCTGTTTGCGGCGCTCGCCGTGTTCTCCGGCGGCTCGACGCTCCAGGCTGCCGAGGCCGTCTGCGGCGCCGACGTGGCCGGTCTCTCCTCCCTCGTCTACAAAAGCCTCCTCGGGCGCAAGGAGACGAGCGATGAAGAGCCGCGGTATCGGATGCTCGAGACGATCCGTGAGTACGCGCACGAGCGCCTGCGCGAGCGGGGTGAGGCCGAGCTCTTGCGGGGGCGACACGCAGAGCACTACCGGGAGGCTGCCGAGCGGGCCGCTGCGCAGCTTCGTGCGGGGCAGCCAAGCTCGGACGTCTACGTGCGGCTCGACGCCGACCTCGACAACATCCGCGCGGCGCTTCGCTGGGCAGATCAGGCCTCACCCGAGCTGATGCTCGAGCTCGCCGGTCTCCTGAAGCTGTTCTGGCGCGTTCGGGGTCACCTCGACGAGGGGCGCCGCTGGCTGGAGGGCGCCCTGGCCCACGAGGGCTTCGAGGCGACACCCGGCCGCGCGAGAGCGCTGGAGGCTTCAGGTGCGCTGGCGCAACGGCGTGGCGACTATGCGGCGGCCAGGCAGTCGTGGCAGGAGGGGCTCGAGATCTGGCAAGGACTGGGCGACGACGCGGGCGTCGGCCGTGCCCTCGGCGATGTCGCGAGCGCGTTCGACCTCGAAGGGGACCGCGAGCGGGCGATTCCGCTCTATGAGGAGAGCGCCGAGCTGCTTCGTCGACTCGGGCTCGAGTACGAGCTCGGGACCGTGGCCTCGAACCTCGGCGTCTGCTTGATGAGCCTGGGACGGCTGGACGAAGCCGCGCGGCTCTACGAGGAGGCGGTCGAGCTGTGCCGTTCCTCCGGGCGCGAAGAGCAGCTCGTCATCTCGCTCTTCAACCTCGGACGAGTCTCGATGCTCCTGCGGCGCCGCGAGGCAGCGTCCGAGCGTTTCCAGGGGGCGCTTCGCGCGGCCTCGGAGCTTGGCTATCGCGAGATGATCGCCTACTGCCTCAAGGGCCTCGGCGAGGTCCGGGCGGCCCGGGGAGACGCAGAGGCTGCGGCCCGGCTCCTCGGCGCTTCCGATCGGCTCTTCCTGGAGTTGGGGGCGCACATGGAGGCAAGCGAGCAGGCGACCTACGAGCACACCGTCGAGCTGCTGAAGGACATGCTCGGCGAAGACGACTACGAGGTCGCGTACCGGGAGGGCCGAGCCTTCGCGCTCGAGGACTCGCTTGCTCTGGCTCTGGGCTCTAGCCCTGGAGCGCCCGCTCGAGGTCGGCCCAGAGCTCGTCCACGTCCTCGAGCCCGACGCTGAGCCTCACGAGGTTCTCCGGTACTCGGCCGGCCTCCCAGCGAGCGCGCGTCTCCAGCACCGAGTCCACACCGCCCAGGCTCGTCGCGTTCTTGATCAGCTTGGTGGAGGTCTCGACGCGCTTTGCCGCAGCGGCGCCGCCGGCGACGTCGAAGGACATGAGCCCGCCGAATCCCGGATAACGAACGCGCTCGACGGCCGGGTGCGCTTCGAGGCGGCGGGCGAGCACCTGGGCGTTCGCGGTGATCCG
>DASSXA010000269.1:0-3558 GCA_035704315.1 Gaiellaceae bacterium | reverse complement strand
GCGATCGAAGACCTCCTCAGTGGCTCCCGGCGCCGACCTTGACGATCGGGCAGTTGAGTCGGAGCGAGGTGGCGTGCTCCGTCAGCACCCCCTGCTTCTCGAGCCGATCGATCTGCGTGTCGCTCGTGATCAGGACCGGGGTCGCCTTCGCCTTCCAGGACAGGATCGTCTCCTTCCAGACCGGGGAGTACGTCGACTCGCCCGGCTGGGAGCCGAAAACGGCGAGCTGCCCGGAAGCGGTCTTGCCCTGAACGAGGTAGATCTCCGGCGCCGAGGCGAGCGGCACCGTTTTGAGCACCGGCGAGTAGTTGATGTGCATGGCGGCCGCGTCGCCCTTGTTCGACACGTCCGTGTTGAGGTAGGTGTCCTTGTGACCGTCGTAGTAGCCCTTGAACGCGGGCCGGCTGATTCGCATCGACGGCCCCATTTTCGGCGCGCTCATCGGCATGGGCGCGTATGCGGCGGCTGCCGCGGCCGGCACGGCCAGCGCGAGCGGCATGAACCACAAGAGCTTGCGAGACATCGCTTTCACCTCTCTACTCGAAGTTGTTCGTCCGCCTGGCTCCGCGGACCGCTTCGAGCGTCACCGCCCGGACCTTGAAGTGGCATCGGACGGTTGGACGATCGGGAGGACGGTCCCGGCCTCACGATCGGACGATCTCGGAAGCGTCTCGTCGCCCGCGTGCGAGCGAATCGTCGTCAGTGCTACGAGGGCTCCCGTTGCGGCGATCGCCGCAGCAACGAGAAGCGCGACCGAAAAACCGTGGACGAATGCCTCAGGCGCCCGCGAGCCTCCGATCTCGTGGGCAATGATCGTTCCCATCAGGGCGATTCCGAGCGATCCTCCGACTTGCCGAGAGGAGTTCAGGACCGCCGATCCGACGCCCGCCTTGTCGACCGGAACGCCACTCAGGGCCGCGGCCGAGGCCGGAGTCATGACCAGCGGCATGCCGACCCCGCCGAGGAGCATCCCCGGCACGAGTGTCCAGTAGCTCTCGTGCACGCCGAGCCTCGAGAAGTAGAGGAGCTCGATTGTGACCAGCGTCATCCCGATCGCCATGAGTGCCCGCGATCCGAGCCGGTCGGAGAGTTTCCCCGCGACGGGCGCCACGAATACGACGAGGAGCGTCAGAGGGAGGAAAGCGGCGCCGGCCTGGACGGCCGAGTAACCGAGGATGTTCTGCATGTACAGGGAGACGAAGAAGAAGATCCCGAACATGGCCAGCGTCACGAGGAGGAGGACGGTGTTTGCGCCGGCGAAAGTGCTGCTCCGGAAAAGCGACAGGTCGAGCATCGGCAGCCGTTGGCGCTGTTCGAGCACGACGAACGCCACCAGCGAGACGGCGGCGAGGGCGAAGGCACCGAGGATGCGGCCCGACGTCCAGCCGTGATTGTTCGCCTCGATCAGCGCGTACGTGAGCGAGAAGAGGCCGAGCCCCGAGCTGACGAGACCGGGCAGGTCGAGGCGCTGCTCGCGCGAAGTGTCCCTCGACTCGTCGATGAGCAGGAAGCTGGCGGCGACGGCCACTGCCCCGATCGGGACGTTGAGGTAGAAGATCGAGTTCCAGCCTGCGTGCTCGGTCAGAAGCCCTCCGATGAGCGGGCCGATGGCGAGCGCCGTCGCCGAGACCCCGACCCAGATGCCGATCGCCGTCCCTCGCTGCCGCGGCGGGAACGTGGCCGTGATGATCGAGAGGGTCGCGGGGTTCATGAGCGCCGCTCCCACTCCTTGGACGACGCGCGCGCCGATGAGGAACCCGGCGCCCGGTGCCAGCGCGCAGGCCAGGGAGGCGCCGCTGAAGATCACGAGGCCGATCACGAAGATCCGGCGGCGGCCAAACAGGTCTGCCAGTTTGCCGCCGGTCAGGAGGAACGCGGCAAACGTGAGCGCGTAGCCCGAGACGATCCACTCGAGCTCGGACAGCCGTGCACCCAGATCACGCTGGATCGACGGCAGCGCGACGTTCACGACCGTGTTGTCGAGCATGATCATGAAGAGGCCGAGGCTGACCGCAGCCAGCGTCCACCACTTCCGGTTCTCGCTGGTTAAGAGCCGTTGTCTCATCGAAAGTCTCTCCATCCTCCGAGGCCGGAGCGGCGCGGGGGCCGCCCCGGCCTCGGCATCGGTTACTTGAGCGAGTAGGCGACGAGCTGATCGGACGCGTGCTTCACGTACGGTCCGGGAGCGGCGGCCCCGACGAGCAGGGTGTCGCCGTCCACTGCCGGGAACCCGTTGACGCCGGCAGGGGCCTGCGCCGACCAGAGCCTGGCTCCCGTTTGAGCGTTGAGCGCGTAGACCTTGCCGTTGAAGGTCGCCGTGAAGACGACGTCGTTGGAAACCGTCGCGGCGCCGTAGTCGGCGGTCGCAAAGCGCTGGCGCCAGCGGACGGACCCGTTGGCCGGGTTCAGCGCCACGAGCTCGCCGGTGCCGCCGAAGAGGCCGGCGCGGCTCGCCGGCTTGACAGCGGTCGACGAGTAGCGGAACGCCAGGTTCACGACCGGCACGTAGAGGGAGCTTCCGTCGTAGGCCATGGGTGTCTCGACGCCGCCGAGCTCACCCGGCAGCACGACCTTGGACCTGCGAGTCAGGAGCCCGACGTCGTTCCGGTGCAGACCAACCGCGCGCTGCCAAAGCGGCTGTCCGTTGGCCGCTTCGAACGCGTAGACACGGCCCATCTTCCCGGCGGCGAAGACGACCTCCGTGGGCACTCCACCGATCGGAATCGTCCCGAGCACGGGCGAGTCCTGTAGGTCGTAGTCGCGAATGTCGTGCCGCACGACCTGCCGGAACCAGAGGAGCTTCCCGGTCGACCCGTCGAGGGCGACGAGCGTATCCGTGTAGAGGTCCGGCCCCGGCCGGCTCGATCCGTCCGGGAAGCGCTTCGTCCCCGGGAAGGGCGCTGGGTTCGCCACGGCGAGGAACACCCGCCCTGAGGAGTCGATCGCCGGCGGATACCAGAGGCCGCCTCCCGAGTTGACCCTTGCGTCACCCCAGAGCCTGACGCCGTCGGAGACGGTGTTGAAGCGCCACTTCGTCGCTCCGGTCTGGGCGTCGAGTGCGTAGACGATCCCGTCACCGTTGCCTGCGTAGAACGCGTTCGTGTTGCCGGGGATCGTGCTGACGAGCACGGTGCCGTCGTAAACCGTCGGCGTCATGTCGATCCCTTCGTGCCCGTTCCTGATCAGCGTTCGGCTCCAGAGCACATGACCGTTGGCGGGGTCGAGCGCGAAGGCCGCCCGGTCGGTCGCTCCGAAGAGCTTTCCGTAGCCGTACGCGACGCCGTTCGGCCCGACGCTCGAGCGCCGGAACATGTGCTTCCACACGAGCGCGCCCGTGGCGCGGTTCAGCGCGTAGACGTTGCTGCTCAGGTCCTGGAGGTAGATGGTGTTCCCGAGAACGATCGGATTGCTCGAGAACTTTCCGAACGCCCCCGCGCCTCTGAGCCGGAACCTCCACTTGGGCTTCAGGCGGGCGACGTTGGTCGACTTGATCGAGCTCGCGGCCGTTGCGCGGGTGTTCGAGAGGTTGAGATTGTGCGCCGGCCACTCGTTGGCGAA
>DASSXA010000153.1:0-8728 GCA_035704315.1 Gaiellaceae bacterium | reverse complement strand
GCGTCAGGCCTTCTGTCACCGCTAGCCGCCGGGCTGTACGAGACCAGTTTCGTAGGCGAGGACGACCGCCTGGACGCGGTCGCGCAGCCCGAGCTTGGCGAAGATGTGCGACACGTGTGTTCGCACCGTCGCCTCGCTGAGGAAGAGCTGCGCGGCGATCTCGGCGTTCGCGAGTCCACGCGCGATCAGCTCGAGCACCTCGAGCTCGCGCTCGGTCAGCTCGCCGAGGTCGGTGGGCGAACGGGCACCGGGCGGAGGTCGACGAACGAAGTCCTCGATCAGACGCCGCACGAGCGCCGGCGCGAGGAGCGCGTCGCCCGCCGCAACCGTCCGAACGGCGCCGACTAGCTGATCGCGCGGCGCGTCTTTGAGCAGGAACCCGCTGGCCCCAGCCTTCATGGCCTCGTAGACGTACTCGTCGAGGTCGAAGGTCGTAAGCATCAAGATTCGCGGGGCATCGCCGTCGCGAAGCAGGCGCCGTGTTGCCTCGATTCCATCGACCCCCGGCATCCGGACGTCCATCAGCACCACATCCGGACGCACCTCGCGCGCGATCGTCACGGCCTCGCCGCCGTCTGCCGCCTCGCCGACCAAGGAGCGCGCTGACCGCGACGATGGCGGCGTCGATCGGCGCTTGCGTGTCGAGGATCGGCATCCGCCTTCTCGTTGCGACGACGAGCCCGGCGGCGATCAGCGGATAGCCGGCGAGGTAGAAGAAATCGGCAGGCGAGGGATAGGGGTTGCGGTCGGCGATCTCGTACGCGGCCCACAGTGAGTCGCCGATCCAGAACATGAAGATCCCGCCCGCGACGAGCAGCCATGCGTGCGGAGCGCTCGGGCGGTAGCGGCGGACGCCCACGACGATGGCGACGATCGCGCCGAGCTCCGCTGCGTTGTAGAGGACGTTCCGGGCAACGACGTGCCCGGGCGCGACAGCGGCGTACGCCGCGCAGATCAGGATGCTCGCAACGAGCGCCGAGCGCCAGAGCATCACGTCCCCGTTTCCCGAGGCGGCGGCCGCAGGCTCACGCACCGATGCGCTTGGCGCGGTGGCCAAATGATTCCACGCGCTCCGCGGCCGCGCCGAAATCGCTCTCAGCGAAGCAATGCGGCAAGCCGGCGACGCACACGCCACCTCGGCTTTCGACGGTTCGCTACGACTCGCTGTGGTGCAGGCCGTCCCTCGCCTCGAATTGCCGCCGCAAGACCACGGTTACGAGCTTCCCGCTCGAGATCGCGTTCGTGCTCGCGGCCCAGCATGCGGTACGTCTCGAACACGGCCTCCTCCTTCGGTCGGCGAGTCACATTCGAAGGTAGGAGGTCGATCCCCGAAGGGCATCGGGAGAGATGCCCAATTTCGCAGCTAGAGCTACCGATCTTGGCCTACGAAAAGCAAGAGGCCCGCAATTGGCGGGCCTCTCGAGGTAGCGGGGGCAGGATTTGAACCTGCGACCTCCGGGTTATGAGCCCGGCGAGCTACCTGACTGCTCCACCCCGCGTCGCAAACCGAATTGTAGCGCGGTTAGGACTTCGTGGCCACGAGTCCGACCGGGCAGCTCACGCCTGTCCCGCCCAGGCCGCAGTAGCCGTTCGGGTTCTTCGCCAGGTATTGCTGGTGATACGGCTCCGCGTAGTAGAACGGGCCGGCCTGCGCGATCTCGGTCGTGATGTCGCCGTAGCCGGCGTTCCGCAGCTCGCGCTGGTACGCCTCACGTGAACGCTCGGCGGCGGCGCGCTGCGCCTCGTCCTCCGAGTAGATCGCCGAGCGGTACTGCGTCCCGACGTCGTTCCCCTGCCGCATGCCCTGGGTCGGGTCGTGGTTCTCCCAGAAGAGCCGGAGCAGCTCCTCGTAGCTCGTCTTCTCCGGGTCGTAGACGACGAGCACGGCCTCGGCATGGCCCGTTCGGCCACTGCACGCCTCCTCATAGGTCGGGTTCGGCGTGTAGCCGCCGGCATACCCTACGGCGGTCGTGTAGACGCCCGGCGGCTGCCAGAAGACGCGTTCGGCGCCCCAGAAGCAGCCCAGGGCGAACACCGCCTGCTCTGACCCCTCCGGAAATGGCGGGGCGATCGGCGTGCCGAGCACATCGTGGCGCTGTGGCACAACCATTTGCTCATCTCGGCCGACCAGCGCTTCGCGCGGCTCGACCATCTCGGTCTTGTTTCGGAACAGGAACATGAGACTAGGGTAGCCGTCGACATGCGAGTGGCAGCCATCGATCAGGGCACGAACACGACCCGTTTACTCGTCGCAGACGTCAAGGACGGCGAGGTCGACGAGGTCTCCAAACGTGTGGAGATCACTCGGCTCGGCGAAGGGGTGGACGCCCGGCGTCGCCTGCTTCCCGTGTCAATCGCACGTGTGAGAAACGTGCTTACGGACTACCGTCGCGAAGCCGAGCGGTTGGGCGCGGAGCGGGTGCTTCTGGTCGCGACGAGTGCCGTGCGCGACGCCGAGAATGGCGAGGCTTTCCTGGGCGAGATCGAGTGGAGCTACGGCTTCGTGACTCGGCTCCTCTCCGGGGACGAGGAGGCCGAGCTGACCTTCCGCGGCGCGGCCTACGGCCGGCCCGGGTCGACCCTGGTGATCGACCCCGGCGGCGGCTCGACGGAGTTCGTCGTCGGCAAGGAGGGTGAGATCCGCTCGCGGATGAGTGTCGACATCGGATCGGTACGGCTCACGGAACGCTTCCTGCACTCCGATCCGCCGACTGCGGGCGAGCTCCAGGCGACGGCGGAGTACGTGCGCTCCCAGCTCCCGCCGCGCCCGGAGGTTGAGACCGCGATCGGCGTGGCCGGGACGATCACGACGCTCGCGGCGCTCGACATGGGCCTCGACGAACCGGAAGGCCTCGGCACTCACGGCCATCGGCTCACGCCCGAGGCTGTGCGCGAGCAACGGCAGCGACTAGCGGCGCTGCCCCTGGCGGAGCGCCGGCGCATCCCGGGACTCCATCCCAAGCGGGCGCCCGTGATCGTCGCGGGCGCGGTGCTCATGGAGCAGGTCCTCGAGCAGTTCGGACTGGACGCGCTCGAGGTCAGCGAGCGCGACATCCTTCACGGCGCCGCGCTGGAGGCCGCGAAGTTGCCCGCTACCGCGGAAGGCGCGGCGCCGCCGGGCGCCTACACGTGTTGCTAGTCGTCTTGCGGGGGCTCGTCTTCGGCTAGCCGCCGCTGGAGCACCACTCGCGCAAGCACGCCGACGAGTTTCCCGTTCTCCACGACGGGGACCCGCTCTGCGTCCTTTTCCTCCATGAACCGAAAGGCCTCGTCCGCCGGGCTCTGTGCATCGATCGTGTAGTGCGGTTTCTCGGCGATCTCACCGAGCGGCGTCGAGCGCGGATCGCGGCCAGGCGCAACGACCTCACGCACGAGCGTCTTGCGGGTTACGACGCCCACGAGCCGATGGTCGGTACAGACGAACACGGCCCGCACGTCGGGCTTTGCGAGCAGCCGGCCGGCCTCCTGCGCGCTCGCTTCAGCGTCCAGCGTCCCGGGCTCAACAACCATCGCCTCGCGTACGAGTGTCACGGATAGATCCCGCGCGCCGTCAGGGCTCCGGAAACCTCGCGAATCGCCGCGACGAGCGCGGCGCGTCGCGGCGTGATCTGCAGCTGCTCGGAGAGCTGCCAGACGCGGTCGAACGCGTCTCCCATCTTCTCGGCGAGCTTGTGGCGGATCTCTTCGCGCGACCAGAAGAGCCTGCCGAGATCCTGGACCCATTCGAAGTAGGAAACCGTGACACCGCCGGCGTTGGTGAGGATGTCCGGGAGCACGTGGATCCCGCGTTCGGCGAGGATCGCGTCCGCCTCGATCGACGTCGGGCCGTTGGCACCCTCGGCGATCATGCGGGCCTCGATTCGGCCTGCATTCTCGCCGCCGATCTGATCCTCGAGGGCAGCGAGGACGAGGATGTCGCACGGTAGCTCGAGCAGCTCCGCATTCGACACGTGCTCGGCGAGCGGATAGCCCTCGAGCGACCCGTGGTTCCTGATCCACGCGGTCACGTCCTCGAGATCGAGGCCGCGCTGGTTGAACGCCCCGCCCGAGATGTCAGAGACCGCCATCACGGTCGCGCCCCGCTCGACCAGCTCGCGCGCCGCGACGCCCCCGACGTTCCCGAATCCCTGGACGACGCAGCGCTGGTCGGCCAGATGCCAGCCGAAGCGCTCGCAGGCGCGCTCGACCACCATCACGACCCCGGCCCCGGTCGCCTCGCGCCGGAAGACTGAGCCGCCGATCGTGACCGGTTTCCCCGTCACGATCTCCGGCACGGCGTAGCCCACCTGCATCGAGTAGGTGTCCATGATCCACGCCATCGTCTGCTCGTTGGTCGCCATGTCCGGCGCAGGGATGTCCTCCTCGGGCCCGATCACCGGGAGCAGCTCGATCGTCAGGCGGCGCGTCAGTCGTTGGAGCTCGTCGGCAGACAACTGCCGCGGCTCGCACCGCACTCCGCCCTTGGCGCCGCCGTAGGGCAGTTGCAGAAGGGCGCACTTCCAGGTCATCCACATCGCGAGCGCCGCACACTCGCCCAGGTCGACGTGCACGTCGTAACGGATCCCGCCTTTGGTCGGTCCGAGCACGGTCGAGTGCTGGACGCGGTACCCGGGAAACGTCTCGACCGTGCCGTCGTCGCGGCGCACCGGGACTCCGACGATCGTGGAGCGCTCAGGAAAGCGGAGCCGTTCGGAGACGAAATCGGGCACGTCGGCGTGTTCGAGCGCTTGCTCGAACTGCCCGAGCGCCATGCGGAAGAGCGGCGTGTCCCACTCGAGCGGAGACCGCTCGACCGAGGTTTCGTCGAGCTTGGCCACGGCCGGAGTCTAGGCCGAATCCCGGTGCACGAAGAGCGTCAAGTCCGGCCCCAACGAATCGACGACCACGGCCTCTCCAGGGTCCGCACCCTCCTCGCAGCGGGCCCGCCAAAGCTCGCCGGAAACACGGATCTGGCCCAGCGGTCGACACGCCTGGACGACGACGCCCCGGGTGCCGGCGAGCGCATCCACGCCCGTCGTCGCCCGGCGGCGTTTCGAGTACCAGACGAACACGCCGAGCTCGGCCACTTCGACCACGGCGGCGGCGATCACCGCGATGTAGCTCCACGGTGAGGGGAGCAGGAAGAGCGCGGCGAGGATCGCGAGGAGAAGGAGCACGGACGCGTCGGACGGAGGTGCCGGGGGCGGGACTCGAACCCGCACGCCCCTCGAAGGGGGCAGCTGATTTTAAGTCAGCCGCGTATCACCGATTTCGCCACCCCGGCCCGGCCAAGGATAGCTTTGCCCCTCGCGGATCAGCCGTTGCCCGGCGTCATGTTCTCCTTGCGGAAGCAACCCTGCTCGATGTCGCTCTTGCACGACTCGGGGCCCTTGAACGCGAACTCGTCGATGAACTTCGAGGCCAGGTCCTCTTCGAACTTCGAGCACCGCGCCACGTGCGCCCACGAGACGAAGGCGACGTCGGAGCCGAGCTTCGAGTGCTTGGAAACGATCAACCCATCGGGATCCTCGTTATAGAACGCAACCATCCGGTCGACCGTGCTCTTGGGAACCTTCGGCCCGTAGTAGAGGATGACCGCGCCGTGCTCGAGGTTGTGGACGGCGTTGAGCTCCGGCACCTCATCCGTGTAGGCCCCATAGATGATCGTTTGTGGAGAGTGAGGCCCGCTCGAGCGAGGAACGGTGTTGGCCTTGAAGCCCTTGGGCAGCGCCGCGACGTGTGTCCGCCCTTGCGGAGCGGGACTTTGGTACGTGCAGCCCGCCTCGCGAAGCGCCGTGATCGCGTCCTCGGCCCCACTCCCGTTACCTCCGCCCGAGAAGGCGAAGGCCGCCGCGACGATCCCCAGGATCGCGATACCGGACGCGATGAGCGCGTAGATGACCATCCGGCTCCTGCGGGGGTCTCGATCGGCTGTACGTACCCTGGGCGCCTGAACCGGCCGCTTCGGCGGCGGTGGCGTTCGTGACTTCTTGGGCAAAGCGCGGGCATGGTAGCTGCGCGCGGCTCGACAATCGCCCATACTGACGGGGCCGCTAACCCAAGGAGGAGAGAAATGGCCGGTTGGCTCGACAGGCTGCTGGGACGAGGCAAGAAGGAAGCCGGTGAAATGACCGACGACCTGGAGATGCGCCGCGAAGGCACGTCCCAGGAAGCCGAGGGCAAGGCCGAGCAGCAGGCGGATCGCGCTGAAGACATGGCGCAGGACGCTCACGAAGAAGCCGCCGAACAGCGCGCCGACCGCGACATGCCCTAGCGGTTTCGGGCAGAGGGGCCGTGAGAGCGGCCCCTCTGCCGTCCGATCCCCTCACTACCGTTTGCCGGTCCATGATCGTGACGACTGTTCTCCTGGTCCTCTTCGCGGCCGGCCTCGCGGTGGCGGGCGTGCGCGTGCTGCGCATCCTCCGTACCGAGCTGAATGCGCTGCGCTCCGAGTCGGCCCGCCAACTGGCCGACCGCAATGCCGACGTCGACCGCCGGCTGGAGGCGATGACCGCGACCATGGACCGCCGCCTCGAGACTGCGACGAAGACGACGAGCGCCATCCATCTCCAGCTCGGCCAGCTGGGCCAGGCCAATGCCGAGATCCTCGCGCGCGCCAACGACCTCAAGAAGCTCGAGCAGGCCCTGCGGCCGCCGAAGGCTCGCGGCGGCTTCGGCGAGCTCCTCCTCGGCAACCTCCTCCGCGACCGCCTCCCGGCGGACGCCTACGAGCTCCAGTACGGGTTCAACACCGGCGAGCGCGTCGACGCGGTCATCAAGGTCGAGCGGCTCGTCCCGATCGACGCCAAGTTCCCGCTCGACAACTTCGAGCGGCTCGCCGACGCCGAGAGCGACGACGAGCGGGCGCTCTATGAGAAGGCGTTCTCGCGCGACCTGAGAAACCATGTCGACGCGATCGCGAACAAGTACATCCGCCCGGACGAGGGCACCTACGACTTCGCGCTCATGTACCTGCCCTCGGAGGGCGTTTACTACGAGCTCGTCTGCGGCAAGACCGGCGCGCTCCTCCAGTACGCGCACGAGAAGCGGGTCTTTCCGGTCTCGCCGACGACGTTCACGTCGCAGCTCCAGGTGATCGTCCTCGGGCTCAAGGGGATGCAGATCGAGCAGCGCGCGCACGAGGTCATGGCGTATGTCACCCAGCTACAGGGCGATTTCGATCGCTTCCGTGACGACTTCCAGGTCGTGGGGACGCACATCGGCAACGCACAGTCGAAGTTCGCCGAGGCCGAGAAGCGCCTCGACCGGTTCGACACGAAGCTCGAGCGGGCGGCCGAGAGCGATCCGGTCGAAGCCGCGGTTGCGCAAGAGCTGCCGCGAGCGCTCGACGCCGCTTAATCCAGCCGCTTCTTCGGCGGGTCACTCGCCGCGGCGATGTCCTTCCGAGCCGTGTCCCGGTGCCTGGCACGGAGACGTGGCCGGAGCGGCCAAGCGACCGCTAGCCAAGCGGATCCACGGACCGTCGCTGTCGCTCGAACCGTCCCGCCGGGCCAGTGTCTCGGGGCCAGGCCCCCGGACAATGGCTCGGTTGGCCAGCCCTGGACCCAAGCCGGGGCACCGCCCATAGAATCGACACCATGGCCGACGCGTTCGGAGCGCGCTCCACGCTGGAAGTCGGCGACGAGCGCTACGAGATCTTTCGCCTGGCGCCGCTCCAGGAGCGGTACGACATCGAACGCCTTCCCTACACGCTGAAGATCCTGCTCGAGAACGTCCTACGTACCTCGTCTCCCGAGAACGTCGAGGCTGTCGCCGAGTGGGCGGCGAAGGAGGAGCCCTCGCGCGAGATTGCCTTCAGGCCGGCCCGCGTCATCCACCAAGACTTCACGGGCGTCCCCGCGATCGTCGACCTCGCGGCGATGCGGCACGCGGTGCACGACCTAGGCGGCGACGCGGCCCGCACCAACCCGCAATTGCCCTCCGAGCTCGTCATCGACCACTCCGTTCAGGTCGACGCCTTCGCGAACCGGATGGCCATCGAGGTCAACACCGATCGCGAGTACGAACGCAACGGCGAGCGCTACGCGTTCCTCCGCTGGGGGCAGCAGGCGTTCGACAACCTCAAGGTCGTTCCGCCGAACACGGGCATCGTCCACCAGGTGAACCTCGAGTACCTCGCGCGAGTCGTCGAGGCGCGCGAGGGCCAGGCGTTCCCGGACACGCTCCTCGGCACGGACTCACACACGACCATGATCAACGGCCTCGGAGTGCTCGGCTGGGGCGTCGGCGGCATCGAAGCCGAGGCCGCGATGCTCGGGGAGTCGGTGTCGATGCTCGTCCCGCAGGTCGTCGGCTTTCGGCTGGCCGGCGCGCTCCGCGAGGGCGCGACGGCGACGGACCTCGTCCTCACCGTCACGCAGATCCTCCGCCAGACCGGCGTGGTCGGGAAGTTCGTCGAGTACTTCGGCGCCGGTGTCTCGAACCTCCCGCTCGCCGACCGCGCGACGATCGGGAACATGTCGCCCGAGTACGGAGCGACGTGCGGGTTCTTCCCGGTCGACGACGTCACGCTCCAGTACCTGCGGCTCACGGGGCGCGACGAGCAGCGGATCAGACTCGTCGAGGCCTACTGCAAGGAGAACCTGCTCTGGCACGACCCGGAGCACGATCCGACCTACTCGGAGATCGTCGAGCTCGACCTTGGCGACGTCGAGCCGAGCCTGGCCGGGCCCCGGCGGCCGCAGGATCGCGTCCCGCTGACCGACGCGAAGCGCTCCTTCCTGGGTGC
>DASSXA010000246.1:0-6477 GCA_035704315.1 Gaiellaceae bacterium | reverse complement strand
ACCGTCTGCACCGCGGCGGCCGCGGCGAAGACGGGCGCAACGCCGAAGGCGTCGAGCAGCGGGCCGGCGCCGAGGATTCCGATCGGCATCGCCAGCGCGTAGAGCGTCATCAGGCTCGTCATCACCGTGCCGCGGAGCGCGGGCGGGATCCGAAGCGTGACGATCGCGTGGAGGCTGGGGTTGATGAGCCCGTTCGCCAGACCTGAGGCGAGGAGGACGGCGATGGCCCCCACCGCGGGCAGGTCGAGGACGAGCAGCCAGATCGGAAGCGCCTGGGCCAACGCGACGCGGGAGATCAGGTGCAGCCCGTCGACCTGCTTCACGAGGCGATAGGCGACGGTGTTGCCGAGCACCGCGCCGACGCCGAACGCCGCGAAGAGCGCGCCGACGATCCGCGCGTCCGCGTCGTAGCGGGCGACGACCAGAACGGGAATGGCCACGAAGATCGCCTGCCATGCCATGTCGCCGACGATCAAGCAGAAACGCCAGGTTCGGATCAACGGCTCGCGCGCCACCCAGCGCAGGCCGGCAAGCACACCGCGGTCCTCCCCGTCGGCCTCCACCGGCTTCGTCGCCGGAACGAAGAACGCAACCAACACGAGGGCCACGACGTAGGTCGCGGCGTCGACGAGGAGCACCGATGGGGCTCCGATCAGCCCGATGAGCACGCCCGCCGTCACAGGGCCGAGCAGGAGCGTGATCCGAGTCGCTCCCTGGAAGAGTGCGCTCGCTTGGCTGACGACCGTCTCGTCCTCGCCCAGCAGCTCGGGCAGGATCATCCTGTTCGCGGAGAAGTACGGCGCGCCGAACGCTCCGAGCCCGAAGGCGACGGCGATCAGCACCCCGAAGGAGAGGGCGTCCGCCCAGTGGAGCACCGGGACGACCAGCATCAGCGGGCCGCGGAGTCCGTCGCAAAGGAGCATCGTCCGCCGCGCGCCGAGCCGGTTCAGTAGCCGGCCGCTCGGGAAGCCGAAAGCGGCAAGACCGACAGCCTCCGCCGCCAGCACGAGGCTCATGCGGGTCGCCGAGCCGGTCGTGACCAGGACGAACCAGGGCAGCGCGACCCAGGTCATCTGGCCGCCCGTTGTCGAGATGACCTCGGCAGCGAGCAGGGCACGGATCGCGCCGCTCGAGAGGACGCGCGTTTCCACTACACAGCCTCCGCTGGGGCCTCACGCAGGCGCGGGATCGGCGAGAACACCAGCCAGACGACACCCAGCAGCGCACCGAGTACGCCGATCCAGAGCGTGGTTTGCAGGCCGATCGCCGTCCCCAGCGCACCACCGAGCAGCGCGCCTATCGGCCGGATCCCGTAGTTCACGAAGCGGAACGTGCCTGCCGTCCTCGCGCGGATTCGATCCGGCGTTCGCAGGAACAGCATGCTCGCCGCCGAGACATCGAAGATCATCACGCCGACGGCGGAGAAGAACTCCGCGGTGCCGAGCATCACTCCGATTCTCAGCTCGGAGCCCGATGCGATCGGAACGAGGACGAGCGGCGCCGGGAACAGCACCGAACCGAGCACCACCGAAGGGCCGATTCCGATCGCGCGCTCGAGGGGCGGCGCGATGAGCGCGCCCAGGATCCCGCCGATGGCCCCCAAGCCCAGCGCGATGCCGAGGGTGCCCGGGGCGACGCCGAGCTCTCTGGTCGCGTAGAGGATGAAGATCGCGGCGAAGACGAAGTTGAAGAGGTTGACCGTCGCCGCACAGCCGAGGTCGGCCCGAATCAGGTCGTCCCGGAGAACGAACTGCATGCCGTCACGGAGACTTCGGAGGACGCCGTTTCCGTCGCGCTCGGGCGAGGGCTCGTGGGTCCGAATGCGCCCGAGAAAGAGCGCCGAGCCGACGTAGGAGAACGCGTCCACGAGCAGCGTGACCGGCGCGGTTAGAGCCTGGACGAGGAAGCCGGCGAGGGACGGACCGAGAACGAACGAGAGCGAGCGGCTGAGACTGAGCTTGCTGCTGGCGTCGACCAGGTCGCGCCGCGGCACCACAGCCGGGAAGAGCGTCGCCCAACTGATGTCGAAGAGCACCGCGAACGAGCCAACGGCGAAGGCGACGGCGTAGAGCTGTGGGAAGGTGAGGACGTCGAAGGCCGCGGCGAGCGGGACCGACGCGAGCAGCCCGGCTCTCGCGATGTCGGCGGCGATCATCAGCTTCCGCCGGTGCGACCGGCGCTCGATCCAGACGCCCGCGAAGAGCGAGAACAGAAGGTGCGGCATGAGCTCGGCCGCCGTGAGCAGGCCCATCTGCGCCGCAGAAGCGTCCAGAGTCAGAACCGCGACGAGCGGCAGCGCAAGCAACGTCACCTGGTCGCCGAGCTGGGAGATTGCCTGCGCCGACCACAGCTTCATGAACTCCGGCTGCCGCAGCAGCGGAGGAGGCTCGGGCTCGATCTGGCTCATGCGGCTCTCCTGCCAACGACGTGTCGACCGGTCATTTCAGACGGCCGAGCGGGCGAAGCCCGTCGGCCTTAAGTCGACATCGCAAGCGACGTCTCTCATGCGCGCCGAACGCTGATGTCGCCGCTCATCGTCTGAGCACGCAACTCGACGAGCGGGCCCTCGTCGTCCGCTACTGGGGCGGCCTCGAGCTCCAGCTCCGAGGAGGTGTCGCCCGAGAGCGACTGCGCGTCGACCCAGAGCCTCGAGCCCTTCGCGATCCCGACCACGACGTCGCCGGAGGCCGAGTGCACCGTGAGCACGCCCTCGGCGACCTTCCGGATCTGCACGTCGCCAGAGGCGGTGTTGACCTCGACCGAACCGGACGCCTCGTCGACGCGCACGTCACCCGAAGCCGAGTTGAGCCGGGCGGATCCAACCCGGCGCAACTCGATGTCGCCGGACGCCGTGTTGATCTTCGCCTCACCCTCGACCTGGTCGAACTCGACGTCTCCGGATGCGACGTCGAGCTCGAGCTCCCCGTAACGGCCGCGCCCACGGATGTCGGCCGTTGCCAGCTCCGCGCGGACGGCCGCACCGTCAGGCGCCCCGATCCGGACGCGGTACTGCCCGTTGCGCGAACGCAGCAGACGTCGAACCTGAGCCGCATCGACCAGCACCTCGTGGCCGCCGACGCGTGGGCGAGATTCGATGCGGGTCTCCCGCTCGAGCTCCTCGGCATCGCGGCCGCGGACTTCTAGCTCGACGATCGTCTCGCCGGACTCGTGGGTCTCGAGGTCGACGTCTCCGGACGGGATGTTGAGCTGCAGCGTGACCGATCCCGGAGTAGTGAACGCTTCTGTCCTCATCTCCCTCCTCAGTTCCGGGCATAGCCCGTCAGGCGGTTGCCGGGCCGCCGCCTGGGCGGGGCCACGCTTCGTGACAGCGCGCGTACGAGCCAGGCGTTGAGCGACATCCCTTCGCGGGCGGCAGCGGCCTCGAGCTCGCGCTTCAGGCTGTCGTAGAGCCGCAGTGTGATTCTCGCGGCCAAGCCATCCTCGGCCGGGACAGCTTCTGGTTCTGCAGGCTCCGCTGGAACGTAGACGAGCTGCGGGTCGGGCCCCGCCAGGCGGACCTCGACGTGACCCTCCGGAAGCTGCGCGCTGATCTCCAGGGCGGCCTCGCCCAGCGTCTCCAGCAACCGCAGGCCCGCGGAGCCGCGGAGCGCCTGGGTTAGGCGCTCCGCGGCCTCGGCAACCGCGTCTCCCCCAAGGGCGGCCACCGAAGTGAGGTCCTGCTCCAACTTGTCGACGAATCTTGCCGTCTCCATGACGTCATTATGACGTCACGATGGCGTCTGTCAAGATTTGACCGTTTGGCGGCAGCTACCGAAGCTCCTTAACGACCCCCGCGACGAATGCGTCCAGCTCGTCCAGCGTCCCGTCGTTCACGTAGACGAAGTCCGCACGGCGAGCCTTCTCTTCGTCCGGGATCAGCCGGTCCGAGCGCTCGTCCGCGGACACCCGCGCACGCGCCGCAGCGAGCATCCTCGGCGCTGTGATCAGCACGACCTTGTCGAATCGTTCGGCGCTTCCGGCCTCGTAGAGGAGCGGGACCTCGGTCACGGTGAGCGCCGGGGGATCGGGGCCCTGCGCCAGCTCGTCGCGCCAGCGCAAGTACTCCAGAGAGACGAGCGGATGAAGGAGCTGCTCCAGCCAGAGGAGTGCCTCCCGGTCCCCGAAAACCACCCTCGCGACCCGCGAGCGGTCGATTTCACCTTCGTCGTCCAGGATCTCCGGACCGAGCCGTTGGACCATCGCGCGCTTCACGGCTTCGTCGTCGCGCAGGAGCCGGTGGACGATGTCGTCGCTCGAGATCACGGCCGCGCCGTGTCGCTCGAACGCCTTCAGCGCTTCGCTCTTCCCCGCTCCGATGCCGCCCGTGATCGCGACGGCGATCGGGCGCCTACTGCTGTTGCTCGTCGCTTTCTTCCGGCGCCGGCTCGGGCTCGCCCTCAGGCTCAGGCGGCGCCTCTGCCGCGAGCGGCGGTTCTTCCGGCCCGGCCGTAGGCTCTGGAGAGGGCTCGGCGCCCGTCAGCTCGGAGAGCTCAGAAGGACCCGAGCCGAAGACCTCATCGGAGAGGCCGAGCTCGGAAGCCGGGGTCGGCCCCTCGCCCTCGACGCGTTTGAGCGAAAGCGAGAGCCGACGCCGCTCCGGATCGACCTCGATGATCTTCGCCTGCACGGAGTCGCCCTGTGCCACGACCTCACGCGGATTCTCGACGTGGTGCTGCGCGAGCTCCGAGATGTGCACCAGCCCCTCGACCCCGGGCATGATCTCGACAAAGGCGCCGAAGGTGACGACCTTCGTGACCTTGCCCTCGACGACGTCGCCCTCGCTGTACTGGTCGAGTACTTGCTGCCAGGGATCGCTCTGAGTCTGCTTGAGCCCGAGCGAGATGCGCTGGCGCTCGCGGTCGATGTCCAGCACCTTGACCTTGACGGTCTGGCCGATCTCCAGCACCTCGGAGGGATGGTTCACATGGCTCCAAGAGATCTCGGAGATGTGGATCAGGCCGTCCATCCCGTCGAGGTCGACGAACGCGCCGAAGTCCACGATGTTCGAAATCTGGCCCTCGACGACATCGCCCGGCTGGAGCCGGTCGAGAATCTGCTGGCGCTGCTCCTTGCGCTCGTCCTCGAGGACGGCGCGGCGCGAGAGGACGACGTTGTTGCGAGAGCGGTTGAGCTCGATCACCTTGCAGCGCAGCGTCTGGCCGAGGAACTCGTCGAGATCTTGGACACGCCGGATATCGACCAGCGACGCCGGCAGAAAGCCGCGCACGCCGAGATCGAGGATCAGGCCGCCCTTGACGACCTCGATCACCCGGCCCTCGATCGCCTCGCCCGTTTCCGCCTTCTGCTCGATCGTCTTCCACGCGAGCTCGAACCGGGCGCGCTTCTTGGAGAGGATCAGCCGGCCCTCGGCGTCCTCTTTCGTCAGGACGAGCGCGTCGATCTCTTCGCCGATCCCCACCTCGTCCTCGGGGTTGACGGAGCGCCGGATCGAGAGCTCCGAGACCGGGATCACGCCCTCGGACTTGTAGCCGATGTCCACGAGCACCTCGTCCTTGTCGACTCGGACAACGGTCCCGTGCACGACCTCGCCCTCGTTGATCGTCGGGAAGGTGGACTCGTAGTCCGGGATCAGCTCGCCCTCGGGGCCTGTTGTCCAGACTTCGGGGTCGTCCACCTGCTGGCGCGTATCGGTCTCGCTCATCACGAGCGGCGCAGTATATCTGCGGTTTTTGCGCTATCCCAGGCGGCCGAGAAACCGCTCAACGACCGCGATGTAGGCGCTCTGGGACTCGATCATGCTCATGTGGCCGGCCTCGTCCACAACGGCCAGCTCGCTGCCGGGTATCCCTTCGTGGAGAACGCGAGCCGCACGAGGTGTCGTGACCCGGTCGTATTGGCCGACCAGGACGAGCGTGGGCTTCGCGACGCGGCCGAGGTCAGGCACGTAGTCGAAGTCCCCGTAGCCCGCATTCGAGAAGTAGCGTAGGACGTCCGGGACGTGGACAGTGTCCATGCCGAAGTCCGCCGGCGGCTCGCCCGCGAAGTGGAACGGCGCCTGGATCCGCATGAGCTCGGCGCAGTCCTCGGGTGTCTCCACGGTCTTCTCCCACTCCCACGATTCGGCGATCGGCTTGCCCCATTCGCCCATGGCCTCCAGGGAAGCCTCGACATCGGCCCCCAGCCGCTCGCTGGAGTCGCCGCCTCCGGAGATGACGTAGCCCTCCGCCGTGCCCCGCTCGATCGCGTGCTTCGTCGCGATGATCGCGCCGAAGAAGTGGCCGAGGAGCGCGAAGCGGTCGAGCTCGAGCGCCTCGGCGAGGAGATCCACATCGCGGGCGAAGACCTCGAGGCTGAGCGTCTTGGGGTCGACGCGCTCGCTCCGCCCCTGGCCGCGCTCGTCGACGTAGATGAGGCGGACCTTGTCCCCGAGCGGGTCGAGCCAGGGGCGCAGGTGTGTGTGGTCGAGGCCGGGCCCGCCGTGGAGAACGATCAGCGGCAGCAGGTCGCCGCCGAGAT
>DASSXA010000334.1:0-4804 GCA_035704315.1 Gaiellaceae bacterium | reverse complement strand
GGATCTGCGTTCTCGTGAAGAATCGGCGGGGGTACGGCCCCGCCACAGACGGTCGATCTTGATCACTGAAGCGGACACTTGCCGGAAGTAGGTCCTGCCGCGCCGAGTCGCGGCAGGGTGGTAGGAGGATCCGCACGCGTTTACAGAACAGAAGACGTTTACGGACGGTCGAATAGTTGTCCCTGGCAAGCGCCCTAGACGCCGGCCGCAAAAGCGCGCCGACTGCCGCGCTACCCCGGGTCAGTGAACAAACGTTGTCCGGGGTGTCATAGTCCCCGGCTGATGTGTTGCCTGGTTCTCACCGCCGGTTTCATCGGCCCGCGAATCGCCCTTCTGATCTGGTGGATCCTCGGCGACCGCGTCGACCTCGCATTCGACTCGTGGGTGTGGCCCCTGCTCGGCCTCCTCTTCCTGCCCTGGACGACGCTCGCCTACCTGCTCGTCTGGTCGCCCGTTGTCGGGGTCGACGGCGGCGAGTGGATCGTCGTCGCGCTTGGGTTCCTGCTCGATGTCGTGTCGTACTCGGGCCGCGCCGCGCAGTCCCGCTACCAGGCCACGCGAGCCTATTGAGGCAATCCCCGCAGGAAGTGGTCATCAACGTTCCCGAATGGCGCATCGACTGGCACGAAGGCGGCCTCTGGCGCATAGCTAAGCCATTGCGCGGCGTTTCCTAAACCGCGTGCGCAAGTTCGATTCATGCCGGGGCATCCCGCTATATGGGCGGAAACACCGCAGCGAAGTGCGTCCCTTCTGGCGTGAATTGGTTTCTGTGGCATCAGCGGGGCTCCGATCAGTGAAAATTCACGTCTCGCAGACTTGGGTTCCATGTAGAGGGGCGGCTCTTGCGGCCGCGAACGGGTGGTAGAAGGCCTGGATCGCTTCTCTCCCTGTCAGTGGGTGGAGAACGAAGCGGGTTCCCTCGCGCCGGTCCTCGACCTGGACGCGGAATTCGTCCTTGAGGTAGCTGCGGTTCCAAAACAGGTCGACGACGATTCCGTCGGTTTCGCGGTGTCCGAAGTGATTTGCCGCGTTCAGCACGTTCCGCCTCCGATTCTCGAGATCAACGTTCGAATGCACGAACATGGATCCGATCGTGCTAGAGCGAGGCTGCGCCCGCATCGTGGGCGCCCCCAGATTCGATCCGCAGTGTTTTGGTCGCCCAACGGCTAGAGAGGGGCGGGCGGCCGAGGGAAGGGGCTAGGCGCGAGCCGGTTCGGCGAGCGCGGCCGCGAGCTGCGAGCGGGAGGTAATCGCGAGTTTGCGGTAGATGCTCGTGAGGTGAACTTCGACCGTTCTCTGAGTGACGAATAGCGCCTGCGCGATCTCGCGGTTGGTCGGGCCTTCGGCCGCCATCTCGGCGACGCGGCGTTCGCTGGGGGTGAGCGAATCGACGCCGCTCAGGGCGATGCGCCGCGGGCGGGCGCCGGTCGCGAGGAGCTCGCTCTCCGCACGCGCGGCGAGCGAGCCCGCGCCGCAGATCGTCGCCAGCTCGAGTCCCTGACGAAGCTGCTCCCGCGCCTCCGCGCGGCGGTTGGCCCGGCGAAGCGCGGAGCCCAGGTCGGTCCGGGCCTTCGCGTGCTCGAGCCGGGCCGGCGACCCGCTCAGGACGTCGACCGCTTCCACGAGGAGCTCGAGCCCGCGCTCGCCGCCCTCGACGAGGCCTGCCGCACGCAGGGCGGCGCCGAGCGCTCGCGGGCCACCCCACGTGCGCGCGAGCTCGACCTCTTCCTCGGCAAGCCGGCCGGCCTCGTCCCGCCGGCCGAGCTGAAGCAGAGCCAGCGCGGCGGGAGAGCGCCACGCGATGAAGGCGGGGTTCCGGCTGCCGACCTCCTCGAACAGGCGTCCGGCCTCGAGCATCTCCTCGAGGCCCCCGGCCAGGTCTCCGCGCAGCAGGCGCAGGCGCCTGGCGCTGTCGCCGAGGAAGAGCAGGCGCGTGTCGCCGGGAGGAGCTTCTCCCGGCCAGGCGCCGGCCAGAACGACCGCGGCTTCGTCGAGCCTGCCCTGCTCCATCAGCGAGTCGGCGAGGAAGGCGGCCGCGTGCCGCGCGAAGCGAGCCGTCGCGCCCCAGACCTCTCCTGCGGCCAGGGCCTCACGCGCTTCGGCCTCCACCTCGCCGAGGTCGCCACGCCAGCGCAGCGCCATGGCGCGGAAGACCTTCACCGCACCGAATGCGATCGTCGAGCCGTGCCTGTGGGCCTCGGCGAGCGCGTCCTCGTAGACCGTGAGGACCTCGTCGAGATCCGCCATCGCGAGCACCGTGCTCGTCGGGACGAGGCCGGCGCCGACCGGGTAGGGGACGGCCGGCTGGTCCGCGCGCAGGATCGTGCCGTCGGCGAGGGCCTTGCGCGCGAGCGGGACGACCTCCGCCGCCGGCCTGCCCGCACGTGCGTCGTGGTAGGCGAGCAGGGAGAGCAGCAGCTTCTCGCCTCCGGTCCCGGCTCGGGGCTCGACGCGGATATGTTCGAGCCGCTGGGCCGCATCGCGGTGGAGCCCTGGGGCGAACAGGCCGTTCGTGATCAGGCCGGCCGCGAGGAAGCGCTCGAGCTCAGGATCGGCCCCGGCAAGCTCGTCGAGTGCCTCCTGGAGCACGGCGCCCGCCTCCTCTCCGCGGAGGACGAACAGCTGGCCGCCGAGCAGTCGCGCGGCCTCGGCGCGCCGCACAGGACTCGCGGCCAGCGCATGCGCCTCGCGCAGGTGCTCTATTGCGGCCTCTCCGCTCACGTGCGCCTCGGCCGCGCCGAGCTCGAGGAGCACTTCGGCGCGCTCCGCGTCCGGCGGCGGCTCCTCGAGGGCGCGTCGAAGGTAGGCGACGGCGCTCTCCGAGGCACCGCGCGAGCCGGCGCGCCGCGCGGCGTCGCGCAGCGTCGCGACGGACTGCGGATCTGCGGCCGGCGGGCTGCGCAGCAGGTGCGCGGCGATCCGCTCCGGCTCGGCTCCACCCTTTGCGAGGAGCCACGCCGCGCGCGCGTGGGCGTTCTGCTGCTCGGGCGCCGTGAGCTCCTCGTACACCGCCGTCCGGATCAGCGGATGCACGAACTCGAGCGGCGTCTCGGCGCGAAGGACGTCCACCCGCGCGAGGGCTGCGGCCGCGTCGGAGACTGCGTGCTCGTCGAGGCGCGCCAGCTGTGCCGCTTGGCGCGGGTCGACGTCGTCGCCCAGGATCGCGACGGCGTGCGCGAGCGCCCTCGCCTCCGGCGGGAGCCCAGACAGGCGCAACGTAACCGCGCGCGAGCCGGCACGGGCCTCGATCTCGTGGAGACGGGGCACGTTCTCCTCGGTCGGTGCCAGGCCCTCGGCGGCGATCGTGTGCACGAGCTCACGCAAGAGCAGCGGATTGCCGCCCGTCGCTTCCTGGCAGGCTGCGCAGAAGGCATCGTCCGCCTCGGGCGAGAGGCTCTCGCGCAGGCGCCGGGCGACCGCCTCGGTGCTCAGGGGAGCGGGCCGGACGGTTGTGGCGAGCGGATCGGAGACGATCTGCCCGATGAGGCCCGGATCCTCTCCCGGTTCCGCTGGCCGGAGGCCGACGAGGACCAAGAGGCCGAGCCCCTCCATCCGTGGCAGGAGGTAGGCCAGCCAGCGTAACGAGGGCAGATCGCACCAGTGCAGGTCGTCGAGCGCGAGCAGGAGCGGTTGGCGCGCGGCGAGGTTCGCCGTCAGCCAATAGAGACCGTGGAGCGTCGCCAGCGACGAGTCTGCGGCCGGCTCCGCCGCGACCTGGGCCGGGTCAAAGAGCGGCGCCGCGAGCGCCGCCGAGCCCGCGAGCAGGTCGGCTCGCTCTTCTGCCTGCAGGGAGGCGAGCAACGGCTCGAAGAGCTGCCGCACTACCCCGTAAGAGAACGAGCGCTCAAGGTCGGAGCCGCGCCCGCCCAGCACCTGCATACCGGCCTCGAGAGCGAGTGCTTTCGCCTCCATCATCAGGGCGGTCTTGCCGATGCCGGGCGGCCCCTCGATCGCGAGCAGCCGCCCGCCGCCGGGGCTGGCGGCGATCAGGCCGGTCACCGCCGTCAGCTCGGTGTCGCGCTCGAGCAGGTCGAGCTGAACCGGGAATGGCCGCTCGGGCACTTGCGTGCCGCTTCGTTCGTGACCGATGGTCACCGCGTCAGGCTACTCCAGAGGTCATTCCTGAACAGCGACCGCACCGGGCTGACCAAAGTCGCGCGCGTCGGTCGCCCAGCCGCCTCGCTAGCGGTGGGCTCGGCAAATCACTGTGGTTCAGACCTGGGGGCGCCCACGACGCGAACCCGCGCTCGTCGCAGCACGATGGCTCCATGGTCATCAGAGATGACGAAGCCGAGGCGGCTCGACTGACGGGGCCGCCGCCTCCGCCAGAGGTCGAATCCGACAGAGAGCGAGGTCCACGTCATGAGCACAAAGCCATCAAGCATGCATCCGCCGACCCAAGACGCGAACGACGAGCCAAGGGAGGCGAGATGAAAGCCAGCCGGACGCTCTGGACGTTCGCGATCAGCTCGATCGCGCTCTTTATGGTCACGCTCGACAACCTCGTGGTCACGACCGCTATCCCGGTGATCCGTGAGGACCTGCACGCGTCCCTGTCGAGCTTGGAGTGGACGGTCAACGCTTACACGCTGACGTTCGCGGTGCTGCTCCTGACCGGGGCGGCGCTGGGCGACCGGTTCGGCCGCCGCCGGGTGTTCGCAGTCGGGATCGGGATCTTCACGCTCGGCTCGATCGCGGCCGCGCTCGCGCCCTCGGTCGAGGCGCTGAACCTGGCACGCGCGTTCCAGGGGCTCGGCGGCGCGATCGTGATGCCGTTGACCCTGACCATCCTCTCCGCGGCGGT
>DASSXA010000228.1:0-4171 GCA_035704315.1 Gaiellaceae bacterium | reverse complement strand
CGAGCTCGAGCACGGCGCAGTCGTGATCGCCGCGATCACGAGCTGCACGAACACGTCGAATCCGAGCGTCATGGTCGCCGCGGGGCTCGTTGCCAAGAAGGCGGCCGAGCGCGGGCTCCAGCGCAAGCCGTGGGTCAAGTCCAGCCTCGCCCCGGGCTCGAAGGTCGTGACCGAGTACTACGAGCGCGCCGGCCTCACCTCGTATCTGGAGGAGCTCGGGTTCTATACGGTCGGCTACGGCTGCACCACCTGCATCGGCAACTCGGGGCCGCTCCCGGAGCCGATCTCCAAGGCTGTCCTGAATGGAGACCTCGTCGTCTGCTCGGTGCTCTCGGGGAACCGGAACTTCGAGGCGCGCATCCATCCCGAGGTGAAGGCCAACTACCTCGCTTCCCCCCCGCTCGTCGTTGCCTACGCGCTGGCGGGGCAGATGGACATCGACCTGACGACGGAACCGCTCGGACAGGGAAGCGACGGCGAGGACGTCTACCTCCGCGACATCTGGCCGACCACCGAGGAGATCGATGCCACCGTGAAGTCCGCCGTCGAAGGCGACATGTTCCGGCGCACCTACGCAGACGTCTTCACCGGCGATGAGCGCTGGCGCTCGCTCGAGATACCCGAAGGCGACCTGTACGACTGGCGCGAGGACTCGACCTACGTGCGGCGGCCGCCTTACTTCGACGGGATGTCGCCGGAGCCGGGGACTGTCGAGGACATCCAGGGAGCCCGCTGCCTCGTCCAGGTCGGCGACTCGGTCACGACCGACCACATCTCCCCGGCAGGCGCGATCAAGCCCGACAGCCCGGCGGGCAAATACCTGATCGAGCACGGGGTCGAGCGCAAGGACTTCAACTCCTACGGCTCGAGGCGGGGGAATCACGAGGTGATGGTTCGCGGCACCTTCGCGAACGTCCGGCTCAAGAACCTGCTCGTGCCCGGCAGCGAGGGCACCTGGACCGCGCATCTGCCGGACGGCGAGGAGATGACGATCTACGACGCCTCCGTCCGCTACCAGCAAGAAGAAACTCCGCTGATCGTCATCGCGGGCAAGGAGTACGGGTCCGGCTCGTCACGGGACTGGGCGGCGAAGGGGCCGAAGCTGCTCGGCGTTCGCGCGGTGATCGCGGAAAGCTACGAGCGAATCCACCGCTCGAACCTTCTGATGCTGGGGATCCTGCCCCTTCAGTTCCGGGACGGGGAGACGCCGACGACACTCGGCCTGACCGGCCGCGAGCTCTTCTCCGTAGAGGGCGTCGAGAACGGCGAGGCCCACGAGGTCACTGTGCGGGCCGACGAGAAGGAGTTCACCGCGCGGCTGCGGCTCGACACTCCCCGCGAGCGGGAGTACGTGCGCCACGACGGGATCCTCCCGTACGTGCTGCGCGGGCTGCTCCGCGATTAAGCGCGCCGGCGCCCGAGCAGCTTCGGAAGCTCGCGCATGTCGTCGAAGACGACGTCCGCAGACCGGAGGCGCTCCGCCGGCATGATCCCGCCCGCGTAGGCATAGGCCTTCATCCCGGCCGCGTGGGCGGCCTCCACGCCGAACGGGCTGTCTTCGATAACCGCGCACGCAGCCGGCTCGGCGCCCATCTCGGCCGCGGCGTGAAGGAACAGATCCGGCGCCGGTTTCCCATGCTCGACGTCGGCCGCGCTGAAGATCCGTCCGGCGAAGCGCTCCCAGAGCCCGGTCAGTTTCAGGTTCTTCTCGATCCTCTCCGGCCGCCCGCTCGAAGCCACGCAGGTCGGCGCGGAGATCTGCTCCAGCGCCTCCACGACTCCATCTACGGGCTCGAGCTCCGCGTCGAACGCCTCCCGGTACAGGTGCTCGTACTCCTCGTCCCAGGCGCCTGGGAGCTTCCGGCCCAGGTATTCCTCGATCTCGCGCGTCATCGCCTCGTCGGTCCTGCCGACGAAACGCTCGATCACCTCCTCCTCGGTGATCGGCCAACCCAGCTCCGCCAGCACTTGGACGTCGAGGCGCACCGAGATGCGCTCGCTGTCGACGAGCACGCCGTCGCAGTCGAAGATGACGAGGTCGAAGCTCAGAAGCGCAAGAGGGCGCCGATGCCGCCGACCGGCTCGAGGTCCTGGCGATGCCGGACAGCCAGCACCCGCCCGCCGTGCGCGAGCACCTGGTGCACGGCGAGGTCGAGCCCCTCGTCCCGCCGCTCCATCTCCGTCCCGTCGAGCGGGCAGCGTCCGCCGTTGAGACTCACTCGGCCGCACGCCGGGCAGACCCACGCCGAGTGCTCGACCCCCTCCTGGAAGAGCAGGCACTCGATCCGGGCATCAGAAGCGGCCTCGAGCGTCTCCTCCCAACCGGACGCCGCACGCGCGTTCCGCCCGACCTCCTCCTTCCACCGCTCGACGCTCTGGGACTCCTGGTTCTCGCGCCACTCCTCCAGCACGGGCATGGCGGCGTCGAGAAGCTCGACCGGGGAGGCCTGGGCCTTCGCCGTCGTCCAGCCGATGATCGCGTTGCGGGCGTCACCCGCCAGGAGCTCCGCAAGCTCGCGCTTCATCTCTTCGGGGCAGACGACGACGACCCGCGGATAGCGGAGCCGCCGCAGCTCCTTCTCGAGCTCCTCGCCTACGGCCTTCAGATGATCTTTGGCGAGCTCGTCCGTACGGCGTTGGAGACGCGCCTGCGACCAGCCGCCCTGGTCGTGGCGGCGCGGCTGCTCCTCGAACAGGTCGGCGACCTCGTCGAGGCGTCCTGCGCGCAGCCGGTAGAGGCGGCCCTGCTCGCGCGAGACCACGGCGACGACCGCGCCCTCTCCCCGGCCGACCAGCGGCACGAGCGGCGCCAGGTAGAGCTCGCGGCTGACCTTGAGCTGGTCAGGCACCGATTCGCTCAAGGGCAGCGCCTGCCAGACGTTGTCGAGACCCGCGCAGAACACGGCGAGCCCATGTGCGCCGTCCCGTTCGAACTCGTTGTCGAAGAAGGCTCTGATCCGGCCGAAGTCGGACTTCAGTCCCAGCCGAACCTGGTGCGTTTGATGCGTGCTGTTGTTCTTCTTCTCACCCTGGTCGAGGAGCGAGTGAACTCTCGTCTGAGCGTCGCCGGGCGTGGGAGAGATGCTGGGATCGAGGTCGACGTACAGGCTGATGGCGCAGCCTTTCTCGGCTCGGAAACCAGCGAGTTGCCGGAGTGCATCCCACGTCACACTGCTGGCCACTGACGGCGATTCTATGTCCGTGAGGGCGTATACGGTCGGTCATGGCACGAGAAGCGCCGAAGAGCTTGTGGAGATGCTTCGGCAGGCGAAGGTTCGTACGGTCGTCGATGTCAGGCGCTATCCGGGCTCGCGCCGGAATCCCCAGTTCAACCAGGCCGCGCTGGCCGGCAGCCTCGCCGACGCCGGCATCGCGTACCGCCATGCAGAGGCGCTCGGCGGGCGCCGCAGCGGCGAGCCAGGTGAAGACCGCTTCGGCTGTATCCGAACGGCTGCCTTCCGGAGTTACGCGGCGAGAATGAGCATGCCCGAGTGGCAAGCGGCGCTCGCTGGGGCCCTGCAGGAACCAGCTCCCTGCTTCCTCTGCGCCGAGACCGTGTGGTGGCGCTGCCATCGGCGGCTGATCGCCGAGCTGCTCGTTGCGCGCGGCCACGAGGTGGTGCATCTGCTCCCCCGGGGCGCCCAGCCCCATACACTGTCGGAGGACGCGGAGGCTCGGGAGGGACGCCTCTATTTATGCGGTGAGCTGGTCGTCTGAGCGGTTAGCTCAACGCTGAGATAGGGAAGTTTCAACTCGTCCGCATCGTTGAATACTGTTGACAGGTCCAAAACCGGACCTGATTCCTATGGAGAACGTAATGAGCACGAATGTTCGCGAATTGATCATCATCGGTGGCGGTCCGGCCGGCTACACGGCCGCGCTCTACGCTGCCCGCGCGAATCTCGATCCACTGGTCATCGAAGGTTTCCAGTGGGGCGGCCAGCTGATGATCACGAGCGATGTCGAGAACTATCCTGGCTACCCGGAGGGCGTGCTGGGGCCGGAGATGATGAAGGACTTCCGCCGCCAGGCGGAGCGCTTCGGCGGTGAGTTCATCTCCGACGATGTCACGCGCGTCGACTTCTCGGAGCGGCCGTTCAAGGTTTACGTCGGCGACGAGGAATACCTCTCCAACGCCGTGATCGTCGCGACCGGGGCCAACGCCCGCCAG
>DASSXA010000163.1:0-3697 GCA_035704315.1 Gaiellaceae bacterium | reverse complement strand
TGCTGCGTGATGACCGAGCGCCAGACGCCTTGCCGCCGCGCCTGCTGTTCATTGGAGCCCGTGGTCTCGGGAATCGGCGGGACTTCGCCCCAGGCCATGTCCCGCACCTGCCACTCCTGTTTCTTGGCGAGCTGGTAGTAGCGGAAGACTTCCTTGGTCCGCTCGGGGTGGCCGTCGGTCGACGTGCCTGTCTCCGCAAGCTGGTCCTTCGGCGTCGTAGCCATGAAGTCGCGGAAGGTTACCGTTGAGCGCGCGTTAAGAACGGCTCCTCTCACAGAAACCTTAGTCTTGAGTGGTTTCCTCTAGGTGCCATTCGCTGAGAGAGGGGAGCCCGCCGGTGTCCACGAACGACGTGTCCGTCCCAACCCCCGCGGAGTCGAAGGAGCGCTTGGAGCAGGCGCTCTTCGAGATTCGCCGAGTGATCGCCGGGCAGGAGGCGATGCTCGAGCGGGTGCTCGTCTGCCTGCTGGCGCAGGGTCACCTCCTGATCGAAGGCGTCCCGGGGCTCGCGAAAACGCTCACGATCAAGACCACGGCGGGCGTGCTGGGCGGTTCGTTCGCGCGGGTGCAGTTCACGCCGGACCTCGTTCCCTCCGACCTCGTGGGGACGCGTATCTACCGCGCCGGCGAGGGGATCTTCGACACCGAGCTAGGCCCCGTCTTCTGCAACTTCCTGCTGGCGGACGAGATCAACCGGGCCCCCGCCAAGGTGCAGTCGGCGCTGCTCGAGGTCATGCAGGAGCGGCAGGTGACGATCGGACATGACACTTTCCAGGTCCCCGACCCGTTCCTCGTGATGGCGACGCAGAACCCGATCGAGTCCGAAGGCACGTATCCCCTTCCGGAGGCTCAGGTCGACCGCTTCATGCTCAAGATCCTCATCGGCTACCCCGAACACGACGAAGAGCTCACGATCGTCGAGCGGCAGCTCATTCCACCCCCCGAGCTGCGTGAGGCGCTGTCACTCGATGACCTGAAGGCGCTCCAGCGCGCGGTCTTCGAGATCTACGTCGATCCCGCGCTGATCAGCTATGCCGTCAACCTCGCGACGGCGACGCGGCAGCCTTCCGAGTACGTCGCCTACGGCGCCAGTCCGCGCGGGCCGATCAGCCTGGTGCAGTCCGCACGGGCACTCGCGCTCATCCGTGGCCGCGAGTACATGCTTCCGGAGGACCTCCAGGCGCTTGCGAAGGACGCGCTCCGCCACCGTCTCGTGCTGACGTACCAGGCGCTGGCCGAGGAGGTGACTCCCGACTCGATCCTGGATCAGGTGGTCTCATCGGTTCCCGTTCCGCAAATCGACCTGACTCGCAGCGCGGCATGAACGCGCTGCAGCGGGCCGTCACTCCAGACCGCCCGGGCCCCGGGCCGATGCCGGACGGGCTCTTGCGGGCCCTCGACATCACGATCGGACGGCGGATGGAGGGGCTGCTCGCGGGGGACTACCGTTCGTCGCTCTTCGGCGACGGCACGGAGCTGGCGCAGGTTCGCCCGTACATTCCCGGCGACGACGTCCGCCGCATCGACTGGAACGTGACCGCCCGGACGGACGAGCCGCACGTCCGCGTTCAGCTGGCCGAGCGCGTGCTCGTCACATGGCTCGTGCTGGACACCTCGCTCTCGATGCAGTTCGGGACTGCCGAGCGCCGGAAGGCGGACGTTGCCGAGGGAGCGGCGCTCGCGATGGGCCACGTCGCCACGCGGCGGGGCAACCGGCTCGGAATCGTCACGTTCGGGGACAGCCGGCCGAGGTCGCTTCCCGCGAGGCAGGGCCGGATGGGCCTCGTGGGCCTGCTCACCGCCCTCCGGCAGGAACCAGACGGCACCGTCTCCGGCGCGACGTCGCTCGGGGAGGCGCTGGGGCGCACCTGGGCGCTCGCGCGGCAGCGCAGCCTGGTTGTCGTCGTCTCCGACTTCCGCGGGCCGCGCGACTGGCGCGCACCGCTCCTCCAGCTTGCGGGTCACCATGACGTGGTCGCGCTCGAGATCCGCGATCCCCGGGAGCAGGAGCTCACGAATGTCGGAGCGCTCTGGCTCGTCGATCCCGAGACGGGAAAGCTCCTCCGGGTCGACACCCGCAGTAAGCGGCTTCGTGAACGCTTTGCAACCGCCGCCGCCCAGGACCGCGCCGACCTGACCCATACGCTCGCGTCCCTCGGAGTCCGGCACCTCGTTCTCTCGACCTCGGGCGACTGGCTCCGCTCGCTCGCGATCTTCCTCCGCCGGAAGCGCCGATGAGCTTCGACTGGCCGGTCGCCCTTCTCGCTTTGCTTCTGATTCCCCTGCTCGTGGTGCTGTACGTCCTCCGCGAGCGACGCCGGACGGCCTTCGCCGCCGGCTTCGGAAACCCCGCGCTGCTGCCCAACGTCGTCGACCGCGCGCCTGGCCGCCTCCGCCGCCACCTTCCGATCATCCTGTTGCTGCTCGGGCTGACGGCGATTGTCCTCGGTGTGGCGCGGCCGCATGCGACGGTCAACGTCAAGCGCGAGGAGGCAACCGTCGTGCTTGCGCTCGACGTCTCACGCTCGATGAAGGCGAAGGACGTCGAGCCAACCCGCCTCGACGCCGCCCGAAACGCCGCGAAGGCGTTCCTGGACCGCGTGCCGAAGCGCTACCGGGTGGGCGTAGTCTCGTTCGCGACGCGGGCGACCGTTGGGCTGCCTCCCACACAGGATCGGGAGCTCGCGAAGGCTGCACTGGACGCGCTGACGCCGGGTGAGGGGACAGCGATCGGCGACGCTGTCGTGCTGTCGACGCGCGTTGGCCAGGGCCAGCGGGGAAGCGACGGCGAGGAGGCTCCACCGAGGTCCGTGCTGCTGATCTCCGATGGCGCGCGCGACGGCGGTCGGACCACGCCGCAGGCGGCCGCCGAGGAGGCGAAGCGGCTCAAGGTGCCGGTCTACACGGTGCTTGTCGGGACGCCCGAGGGGGTCGTCGAGGAGACGGTTACCGGCGGTTTCAAGCAGATCATCCGCGTCCCGCCCAGCCCTGAGACGCTGCAGCAGATCGCGCAGACCTCGGGCGGCGAGTTCTTCACCGCCACGGATGCCGAGGGACTGAAGAAGGTGTACGAAGACCTGGGATCGCGGCTCGGCACGCGGAAGGAATCGCGTGAGATCGGAGACTACTTCGCCGGCGGCGCGGCGGTCTTCCTCCTTGCCGGCGGACTACTCTCTGCACTCTGGTTTCGGAGGGTCCCGTGAAGAAGATCGTCCTGCTGGTGGCATTCACTGCGGCTCTCACGGCCGGCGCGGGCCCAGCCCAGGCGACCGACGAGTGCAAGGGGCTGATGGTCTGTGTCCCGGTCGCCGGCCCATGGGTCTCGGTGCCGATCGGCACAAGCGTGCCGCGCCCTAAGGTCGAGTGGCAGCTCACGTGCCCGCGCGGCTACATCGTGGGTGGCCTCGACGCGGAGCTCAGCGTCCGCGGCATCGACATCAGCTTCATCGCAAGCCTCGGCAGCCCAGTGAACCCCGGCATCACGACAGCTCGCTCGGTGGTCTTCGTCGCAAGTTACGTCGGCGCAACCGCGAGGGCGCCGAGCTTCCGCCCCCACGTCGGCTGCATGCCGTCTAGCGGCGGCGGCCGGATCCCGACAGCGTTGCGTATCGTCAAGCCCGGACAACCGACCGTCCGGCGCGTGAAGACCTTCCGAGTCCGCCCTGGGGCTAGGACAGTTGCGAGCGGATGTCGCTCG
>DASSXA010000345.1:0-3007 GCA_035704315.1 Gaiellaceae bacterium | reverse complement strand
GGCGGAGGAAGCGACCGAGCCGCTCCAGACGTTCTCGATCGGGTTCGAGGAGCGCTCGTTCGACGAGCTCGCGGACGCCCGCCTCGTCGCCGAGCGGTACGCGACCCGTCACCGCGAGCTCGTGCTCCGGCCGGACGCCGCCCTGCTCCTCCCTGCGCTCGCCGAGGCGTTCGACGAGCCGTTCGCCGACTCCTCGGCGCTGCCGACGTACCTCGTCTCGCGACTCGCAGCCCAGGACGTCAAGGTCGCGCTCTCGGGCGAAGGCGGCGACGAGCTCTTCGGCGGGTACTACACCTACTCGGCCGACCTGCTCGCAGCGCGGGTCGGCGGTCTCGCGCGTATTGCGCGCCCGGTGGTCGAGCGGCTGCCGAGCTCGAGCGCGAAGGCGAGCCTCGACTACCGGGCGAAGCGCTTCGTGCGCGCCGCGCACCTGCCGCCGCTCGAGCGCCACCACGGCTGGAAGGAGATCTTCTCGGCCGACGCGCGCGCGGAGCTGACGCAACGCAGGACGTCGTTCGACCCGGTCGACCTGCTGCGCGCCCGCTACGCGGAGACGGCGGGGGCGGACGAGCTGGCACGCCTCCAGGACGTCGACCTCGGCCTCTACCTCGTCGACGACCTGCTCGTGAAGACCGACCGCGCGTCGATGGCCCACTCGCTGGAGGCGCGTGTGCCCTACCTCGATCCCGTCGTCGCCGGTCTCGCCCAGGCGCTCCGGACAAAGCTCAAGGTGAGCGGGCTGCGCAAGAAGCGGCTCTTGCGCAAGGCAGCCGCACCGCTCCTCCCCCGCCGGATCGTGTACGGGCGAAAGCGCGGCTTCTCCATCCCGGCGGCCGCGTGGCTGCGCGGCGAGTTGGAACCCTTCGCTCGCGACGTCCTCTCAGCCGAGACCCTGCGACGGCAGGGCTACTTCCAGCCCGAGGTCGTAGAGCGGGTGCTCGACCGGCACGTCGCAGGCGAGGAGGACCTCTCGCGGCAGCTCTGGGGGTTGCTGGCGTTCACGCTCTGGCATGAGCGGCACGTGGAGCGCGCGCCCGGCGCGCTTCGCGAGCCCCGCCTGGAGGCCCTCGCCAGCTGACCGATCTGCCGGAGTTCGAGCTCGGTTACCCCGGCACGGACCTGCGGCGGCGCCTCGTCGAGGCGGTGCTTTCCGGGGCGAAGACGTCTACCTCCGGCCTTGCTGAGAGCGACCAGCCATCGGCGAAGCCTGGCGACCGGTTTGTACTGGAGGACGAAAAGGGGCTGCGGAGAGCGATCGTCGAAGTCACGGAGATCCGCGTCGTTCCAGCGTCGGAGATCGATCTCGACTTCGCTCGCGACGAAGGTGAAGGCTTCGAGTCGGTCGACGACTGGCGCGTGACGCACGAGCGGTTCTTCGACCAGCCGATCGAGGCAGGAACGCTGATCGAGGCGATCAGGTTTCGGGTGGTGGAGCGGCTCTGAGGGTCTGGATCGACATCACGGCGCCGGCCCACGTGCTCGTGTTCCGGCCGCTGATCCGGATCCTCCAGGAGCGCGGCGCAGAGGTGGAGGTCACCGCACGGAGCTACGCCCAGACGCTGGAGCTGCTCGAGCTCCATGGGATCGACGCGGAGGTCTTTGGGCGCCACGGCGGACGCTCACGGGTCGGGAAGGCCCGCGCTCTCACCTCCCGGCTCGGCGACCTTCGGCGTTGGGCAAAACGACGACGATTCGACAACGCGCTCGCCCACGGCTCCCACGAGCTGACAATCATGGCGCGTCGCCTCGGAATCCCGAGTACCACGACCTTCGACTACGAGTTCGCCTGGCTCCAGCACCAGCTGGGTTTGCGGGCGGCGACCCACGTGGTCGTCCCCGATGCGATCCCGGCGGAGCGGCTCGCCCGCTACGGCGTTCGCCCGCCGAAGCTCCGGCAGTACGAGGGACTCAAGGAGGAGTACTACCTCGCCGACTTCGAGCCCGACCCTTCGGTTGCTTCGGGCCTCGGGGCGAGCGCTGACCGAACCCTCGTCGTCGTTCGGACTCCGCCGGACGTGTCCCTGTACCACCGCCGCTCGAACCCGCTCTTCCCGCAGGTGCTCGAGCACGTCGGTGGGCTGCAAGGCGTCGACGCCGTCGTGCTACCGCGGACGAAGGAGCAGGGCGACTATGTCCGCTCCCTCAGCCTGCGGGCGGTGATCGTCCCCGAGCACGCGGTCGACGCTCAGAGCCTGATCGCCCTGGCCGACCTGGTCGTCTCGGCCGGCGGGACGATGAACCGCGAGGCGGCGGCGCTCGGCGTCCCTGTGTACACGACGTTCGGTGGCCGACTGGGCGGCGTCGACGAGGAGCTCATCCGCCAGGGACGGCTCGTTCCGATCACGGACCCGCGCGCCCTCGTGATCGAGAAGCGTGAGCCAGGCGAGTCGACCCGCGTCCGGCGCGATCCGGCCGAGCTCCTCGACCTGCTGCTTGCGACCTGAGACCGATTCGTGGACGGCTGCGTCGAGCCGTCCAGTCGAGCCATTGTCCCCGTGCCTGGCACGGGGACCCGCCCCGGCGAGCCGTGTCGCTTACGCTGCGGCGCGCCCGGCCACGGCCTCGTACGTCTTATCTTGGCGCGGCTCTCCTGGACATCGCTTCGGCGTCGTTTCGTGCCGTCGGACGCGTCTGGCGGAGCGGTGCCTCTGTGAAACGCCGGCCGCCGCGTACGACCTAGAAGTCGGTCACGCGTTCGGGCTCGGCTGCGGGCACGTGACCCCGCACGGGTGCCTTGACCATCGTCGAGAGCCGCGAGACCGCCTCCAGCGTTTCGCCATCACGCACCAGCCGCTCGAGCACCGTCAGCTCTTCGTCGAGCCAGGACGCCGTGATCGGGACCCGGCGTGCGCGCTGGATCTTCGGATGGCCCGTCTCCGCGACCTGCTCATCCTGGCCCCACAGCTCCTCGTGGAGCTTCTCCCCGGCGCGGACGCCGATGAACTGGATCGGGATGTCCCGATCGGGCTCCCGGCCCGACAGTCGAATCATGTCCCGGGCGAGGTCG
>DASSXA010000171.1:0-2954 GCA_035704315.1 Gaiellaceae bacterium | reverse complement strand
AGCGTAGAGTCACGGCATGCGGATCCTGCTCGGCGCGGTGATCGTCCTCTTCCTCTTCCTGTGGGTGCGCGCGGTTATCGACGTCTTCCGACGGCCGGACCTCTCCGGAGGAGGGAAGGCGGCCTGGACGATCGGCATGCTCATTGTCCCGTTCATCGGGCTGCTCATCTACACGATGCTTCGACCGTCAGACTCCCAGCTCGCACAGCGCCGTCGGGCTTAACTGAGAGATCGCGGAGCTGACATTGCTCTGGTGGCTTCTCGTGATGTTCGTCGTTGCCGTCTGGGCCGTGACGCTCTTCGACATCTTCCGGCGCTGGAACGCCAGATCGACCGGCACGTCGGTAGCCTGGCTCATCGCGATCATCATCTTTCCGGTCGTCGGAACGATCGTTTACTTCGTCGTCAACGACCTCCGTCGGCCAGAGCGCGAAGCCGTCTAAGGACGGAAAGGGCGGCCGGCAAACCTGAGGCCGGCGGTGCGCTGAGTACTACTTCCTAGGGACGCCGCTCAGCGCTTCGGGCGTACAGTGATCGCGACCTGGCTGCTCGTCGTGACGGCGCCTGCGTTGTCGGTTGCACGCACGGTCAGCACATGGCTTCCCTGGGGAACGTTCCTCCACGTGAAGGAGTAGGGCGCGCTCGTGTCCTGGCTGAGCACGGTCGTCCCGTCGAGGAACTCGACCTTCGTGACGGTTCCGTCGGGATCGCTCGCCGTCGCGGTGACGGTGATCGTCGGCTTCCACGCGAAGATCGCGCCGTCGGCTGGTGAGGTGACGTTGGCGTTCGGCGGGGTGTTGGCGCTCGCGCTGACGGTGATGATGGCCGCCGAGCTCGTTGTGGTGGTGCCGAGATTGTCGGTGGCGCGGGCGGTGAGCGTGTAGGTGCCGGCCGCAACGCCGTTCCAGGTGAAGCCGTACGGCGCCGTCGTATCCTCGCCGAGCTTGGCCGCCCCGTTGAAGAACTCGACCTTCGTCAGGGCGCCGTCGGCGTCGGACGCCGTGGCCGCCAGGTTCACGGTGGCGGGGGAGGTGAAGGTCGCGCCATCGGCCGGTGAGGTCAGATTCACGGTCGGCGGGGTGTTGGCGTTGACCGTGATCGTGGACGCCGCGCTCGTCGCGATCGCGCCGAGATTGTCGGTGGCGCGGGCGGTGAGCGTGTAGGTGCCGTCCCCCACGCCGCTCCAGGTGAAGCCGTAGGGCGCGCTCGTATCCTCGCCGAGCTTGGCCGCGCCGTTGAAGAATTCGACCTTCGTCACGGCGCCGTCGGCATCGGACGCCGTCGCCGCCATATTCACCGCGGCGGGGGAGGTGAAGGTCGCGCCGTCCGTCGGCTGCGTGAGCGTGACGACCGGCGGCGAGTCGCCCTGGACGCTGACCATGCGGGAAACGGAAGGTACGCCGTTCGCGTCGATGATGAAGAGCATGTAGGGGCCCGGCGGCGCGACGTTGGCGTTGGCCGGGGCAGTCGCGGCGATGCTCGTCGCGCCGGCGGTGAAGGACAGCGGGATGTAGCGCTGCTCCATGTTGTCCGAGTGTGTGACGGCGCCGAGCCGGACGAGGGCGACTTTGCTGATCGACGCCGGGTTCGCAGTCTCGATCTCCATCGCCACGCCGTAGCTCGTGGACGCCGGCGCGGCGTCGATGGTCGGCCGGGGCGCGAGCGTGCCGTCGGCCTGGAAGAGGTAGGGCGGCGAGAAGATCTCGGCGTTCTTGGCGAGATAGTGGACTTGGTCGCACGTGCCGCAGATGCCGCCGCCGGAGGAGAGGACGCGCCCGTCGGGCAGCAGCAACGCGGTCGAGTGGTACTGGCGCGTGATCTGCATTGGGGCCAGGGTCCGCCACTGGCCCGTCGCGGGGTTCCATTGTTCGGCCGGGTAGACGCCGGCGTTCAGGTCGACGAGCCCGGCGCCCGAGGAATTGCCCCCTGTTGCGAGCACCGTTCCGTCCGCGAGCACGGTCAGGTTGTGCTGCCGGCGGCCGAACGTCATCGGCGCCGTCGCCGAAACCCCCGGCGTGGCCCCGTTGACGTCGACGACCCGTGCGTCCTTCGTCGAGGGGCCGCCGCCGGCGATGAGCATCTTCCCCACGTCGAAGAGCGCGTGACCGCCGTAGTCGCGGTTGATCGTGTCTCGCTGCCCCAGCGTCTGCCATGTGCCCGTGCCGCCCGTGTCGAGCGTGCGCAGCGTCTGGTCGGGACCGGAATAGAAGGCCTTGCCGTTCGGGGCGACGTCCATCCACGGATACAACGGCAAGCTCAGCGACGCGGTGGTGAGCGCACGCAGGCCGCCGGTCAGCGTCCGGACCTCGGGTGTATTGACGCGGCCCGAGGTGATGAGCATCTCGCCGTTGTTCAACGGTGTGACGGTCGGATACCACCGCCCGCCCAGCATGTTCGGGCCGAGGCTCCAGAGGTTCGTCGCGGGATCGAAGAGGTGAGTTTGGACGATGCCGTTCAGCTGCGGGTCCTTGTTTCCACCTGCCATGAACATCCGGCCGTCGACGAGATGCGCCAGGCCGCTGCAAAAGATGTTGAAGCCGGTGTCGACGGTGACCGGCGTCTGGCTGCCCGTCGCCGGATCCCACACGGTCGCGCGCGTGTGATCGTGCACGGGGTACGTCTCGGTCGCGTTGTCGCCGATCGAGTCGTAGGCGAGGACCTTGCCGTTCGGCAGCAGCGCGACATGCACGCCGACGACCGGCCAGTCGACGACCGGACCCCATTCGCCCACGTCCCGCGGGGAGTCGGCGGCGGCAGCGGCTGCCCGCGCGCCGCGCGCACTCACGGCGGTCGTGTGAACGTCGAACGCTCGCTCCTGCGCGGCAGTGTGCGTGACAGCATCCTCGGCCGCGTGGCCGGAGGCGGTCATGACGCCGTCGTGCGCGCCGGCGCCCGGAGCGCCGAGCGCGGTGAGTACAACCGTTCCAATGAGCGTGATGACCAGTCGGGACCGC
>DASSXA010000082.1:0-7529 GCA_035704315.1 Gaiellaceae bacterium | reverse complement strand
GGGGATGGCCCGCGTCGTCGTCCTCGACCGCGAATCCGGAGAGACGTTCACCGCCGACATCGGCGAGGACAACTTCGTCGCGGTCTACATTCCGGGGCGTCACGCCCACGGTTTCGAGGCCCTGAGCGATCTTCTCTTCTGTTACCACGTGACCGAGGAGTACGACCCGGCCGATCCTGACGAGCACGAGATTCCCTGGGACGACCCCCGGGTGAAGCACCTCTGGAGCACCCAATCGCCGATCCTGTCGGAACGGGACGCCTCGGCGTCCTCGTAACGGGAGCCGGCGGCCAGCTCGGCACCGCGCTTGCCGAGGCCTTCCCCGAGGCGCGGGCAGTCACGCGTGCCGAGTGGGACGTGAGCGATCCCTACCCGTTCGACGAGCGACCGGAGCTCGTGCTCCATGCGGCGGCCTGGACGAAGGTGGACGACGCGGAGTCCGACCCCGAAGGTGCCGAGGCGGCGAACGTCCTCGGGACGCGGAACGTGGCTGCGCTCGGCGCCCCCGTCGTCTACTACTCGAGCGACTACGTCTTCGATGGTGCGAAGACCGAGCCGTACGTCGAGTCGGATGCGACGAACCCGCTCGGCGTCTACGGGCGGACGAAGCTCCAGGGCGAGCAGGAGATCCGCGACGGATGGATCGTTCGCTCCTCCTGGCTCTTCGGTTGGACGGGGCACAACTTCGTGCGGACGATGCTCCGCTTGGGGCACGAGCGCGAAGAGGTGTCAGTCGTCGCCGATCAGCGCGGCTCGCCGACGTACGTCGGCCATCTCGCGACCGCGACGCGTGAGCTGATCGAGCTGCCCCACGGCCTCTGGCATCTCGCTGCGGAGGGCGACTGCACGTGGGCCGACTTCGCCGAGGCGATCTTCGAGGAGGCCGGGTTGACCGCCCGAGTGCGGCGGATCACGACCGAGGAGTTCGGCGCGCCTGCTCCCCGTCCGGCTTACTCGGTGCTGCGGAGCGAACGTCCACAGGCGCCACATCTCCCGCACTGGCGCGAAGGCCTACGAGCCTGCCTCGGCCGTCTCCGGTAGCCAGGCCGTTTCCTCGACAGGCGCTCGGTCTTTGAGCGGCTTCCACCACTCGCGGTTTTCGGCGTACCACTCGACGGTCTCGCGCAGGCCTTCGTCCCAATCGATCTCGGGCACCCAGCCGAGGTCGCGCCGCAGCTTCGAGGAGTCCAGGAGGTAGCGGCGGTCGTGGCCGGGACGGTCGGGCACTATCGTCTTCAGCGACTCCGGCTTCCCGGTCAGCTCGAGCACCTTGCCGGCGATGTCATCGATCGACGCTTCGATGCCGGAACCCACGTTGTAGGTCTCCCCGACCCGGTCCGAGTGGAGGACGAGGTCGATGGCGCGGCAGTGGTCGCGCACGTGCAGCCACTCCCGCCGGTTCTGCGTGGACGCGTACATCGGCAGCTCGCGATCGTCGAGAGCGTTGGTGACGAAGAGCGGGATCACCTTCTCGGGGAACTGGTACGGCCCGTAGTTGTTCGAGCAGTTCGTGATCGAGATCGGGATGCCGAAGGTCTCGTGGTAGGCGCGGACGGCATGGTCCGCCCCGGCCTTCGACGCGTTGTACGGCGTCCTCGGGCGGTACGGCGACTCCTCGTTGAAGACCTCGTCGGTGTCCAGCGGCAGGTCGCCGTAGACCTCGCAGGTCGAGACGTGGTGGAACCGCTGGAGGCCTCCCAGCTCGCGCGCCGCCTCGAGCAAGGTCTGCGTTCCGATGACGTTGGTGTGAAAGAAACGCCGCGGGTCGACGACGGCCAGGCTGTTGTGGGACTCGGCGGCGAAGTTGACGACGACCTCGATGTCGTACTGCTCGAGCAGCCGCCGGCCGAGCTCGAGGTCACCGATGTCGCCCTCGACGAAGTCGATCCGCTCGACAACGCCGTCCAGATTGGCCCGGTTACCGGCGTAGGTCAGCAGGTCGAGTGCGACGACGGTGTCGTCGGGATGATGCTCGAGCCAATAGTGGACGAAGTTCGAGCCGATGAATCCGGCTGCGCCGGTGACGAGGAGCCGCATCACACGCACTCTATTGGCACTTCGAGCGGGCGTCGTCGATCTGGCCCCTGTGGCCCTGGATCGCTTCCGAGCGGTCGAGGTGCTCGATCGCCTCGCCGCACTTGCCTTGCTCGGCCAGCGCTCGGCCGAGGTCGTACTCCGCATATGCCTCGTACAGCTCGCCGGAACCTCGGAGCGCTGCAACCGCACGGCGCGCAACCGCCTCGGCTTCCTGCCAACGCTGCTGCCTGAGCAGCCCCGTAGCTTGGTCTGTCAGCCGCACGCCGTTCTCGCCGCTGGGCGGCGGAGGTGGTGGTGGCGGCGGCGCAGCGGGCGGCGGCGCAGGCTCAGGCGTGGTGGTCTGGGTCGTGACCGTCCGAACGACGGTCTGCGCCGGAGGCCCGTCGTCTCGGAGCAGGGCGCCGACGGCGAAACCGCCCCCGATCGCGATGAGAGCGAGGGCGAGCGCCACCGGCACGCCCAGACGGCGGGAACGCGAGGGGCTCTGCTCCTGAAGCTCTGGCATGCGCCTCGTCGCGCCGGCCGCATCCGCCAGAGCGGTGCGGAGCGCAGCGACGAAGTCCCTTGCGGTGGCATACCGGCCGGCCGGGTTCTTGGCCAGAGCCCGCTGGAAGACTGGATCCAGCTCGCGCGGAAGGTCTCCGGCCTGAGAGATAGCGGGAACGGGCGCATTGACGTGCGCAACCGCCTCCGACGTCGCACTCTCCGACTGGAACGGGCGGCGGCCGGTGAGCAGCTCCCACGCAACCACGGCGAGGGCGTAGCGGTCGCTGGCCGGAGTCGCGCGCTCACCGCGAGCCTGCTCCGGCGAGAGATAGCCGGCCGTCCCGACGACGGTCCCGGTGAGCGTGAGCGAGTCCAGACCGACGGCGCTTGCAACGCCGAAGTCGGCAACGTGCACAGCGGCCTGATCGTCGAGGAGGAGGTTGCCGGGCTTGACGTCGCGGTGGACGACGCCGGCCGCATGGGCTACGTCGAGCGCCGCCGCGGCCTGTCCGAGCCAGCGAAGCACGTCTCCCGTCGGCTGCTGCGCGCCGCCTTGGAGTCGATCCTCGAGCGAGCCTCCCTCGAGCAGCTCCATGACGATGAACGGCCGTCCCTCGGTCTCCCCGACGTCGAAGATCGTGACCGTGAATGGTGCTCCCGAGAGCCGGGCAGCGGCCAGGCCTTCGTTCCGGAAGCGCCGCCGAATCTCCTCGTCGGCCGCGTATCGCTCCGCAAGCAGCTTGACGGCCACGCTGCGGCCGAGAGCCGTGTCCGTCGCGCGGTAGACGTCCCCCATGCCGCCCCCGGCAAGGTGCTGGACGTCTTCGTAGCGCGGCGGGAGAGCAACCGTTCGCACCGCCACGAACATACGGATATCCGGACGAGCCGAGCTGGAAACAGACTGTAAGGAATGAGCGTTTGCGTGAAGCGTTGCGGTAGCCTCAATACAGCTCCGCCGGAACCTGGGTCACCAACGCCATGTCTCGTGCACTTGCGCTGACAGCGGGCGTCCTCTGCGGCTTTCTTGCGGCCGGATTGGCGTCCGCAACACCGACCGCCCGTAAACGGGAGGCGGCTCGGCCTGCCGTTCCGCAACCCGGTGAGCCCGTGTTCATCATCAACGGCCATGGCTGGGGCCACGGTGTCGGCATGGGCCAGTGGGGCGCCAACGGGTACGCGCGCCGAGGGGTGACCTACGACCGGATCCTCGCTCACTACTACCCAGGAACCGCCATCACTCAGGCTCCGGTCGCGCAGGTGCGCGTCCTGCTCGCCGCCGGCAAGAAGACGTTGACGATCTCCTCCGAAGCTCCGTTCAGGGTCCGCGACGCCAAGGGGAAGGCACGCGCACTCGCCGCCGGCCAAATCGTGCTCGGGACTGGGTTCAAGGTGAAGCCGAAGGGCGCGAAGCGGAAGCTCGCGCTGAAGCCGCCCCTGGTTTTTCTTCCCGGCGGCGAGCCGCTCCGCCTGCGCCGCCCGTACCGAGGCTCGATTCGCGTCGACCTCGACAAAGGCGCGTTGCGGGCGATCAACTACGTCGGCCTCGAGCCGTACCTCTACGGGGTCGTGCCGTCGGAGGTCCCGGACGACTGGCCTGCCGAGGTGCTCAAGGCCCAGGCGGTCGCCGCGCGTTCCTATGCATTGGCGACGAGGAAGGTGGGCGGCGCCTTCGACCTGTACCCGGACGTGCGCAGCCAGGTCTACCGTGGGGTCGACGAGGAGGTGGAGTCGACGAACGCGGCGGTGGACGAGACCGCCGGTGAGGTGCTCATGTACCGCGGTGTCGTCGCGACGACCTACTTCCACTCGACCTCGGGGGGTCGAACGGCGGCGGTCACCGACGTCTGGCCCAAGTCCAAGCCGGTCCCGTATCTCGTTTCCGTCGACGATCCCTACGACTCGCTCTCGCCGTATCACGACTGGGGTCCCGTCGTTCTCTCTGCAACACGACTCGATGGGGTGCTCAAGACCCCCGGCCGCCTCCTCGATGTACGTACGACTGCGAGCCCTTCCGCACGCGTCACGACGGTGGCGGGCGTCGGATCGCTCGGCCAGGTCACACTTCGCGGTTCCGACCTGAGGCGCGCGCTCAAGCTGCGCTCGACCTGGTTCCGAGTGGGGGTGCTGTCGCTGCCGCCTACGGCCAAGCCGCTCCTGTACGGCGCGGCCGGGAAGCTCAGCGGCACGGCTAGGGGCACCGGCAAGACGGTGCTCGAGCAGCGCAGCGGCGCGCTCTGGCGCGCCGTCACCCAGGTGCGGCCTCAGGAGGACGGGTCGTTCTCAGCCACCGTGCGGCCGACGGCGAGCGGCCAGTACCGCGTCACGGCCGGAACGGTCCACACTGCGCCGATCACGGTTGGGGTTGCTCCGCGGATCACGCTCGACCCGGTGGTCGAGGCGATGACCCTCAGCGGGACGGTGCGGCCCGTACTCAACGGGACGTCTGTCGAGCTCCAACGGCTCGCAGGCACGGTCTGGCGAACCGTCGGCCGGGCGACGGTAGATCCGGCCGGTGCCTTCTCTACCTACATGCGAATCCCGCCGGGGAGTTACCGTGCACACATACGAGCGCCGGGAAGGGGGCTTGTGGCCGGAACGAGCCCGACGCTGGTGGTGAATTGATGAAGCTCTTGACTGCGGTGATCGGCCTGGCCCTCGCTCTCCCGGGCGGGGCTCAGGCTGCACGCTTTGCAGTCGGCATCGCCCCGAAGACCGATGCCGCCGCGCTGGCCGCGAGGCTCGAGACGCGCACCGGCGGCTCTACGGCGAAGATCGGTCCGTTCGCGGTCGAGCTCCAGGCGCCCACAGCACGTGGCGTAGCACGGATGAAGGGCGTCACCTATGTCGAGCGTCTCACGGCTCGTCGCCGTGTCGCATTCGTGCCCACCGATCCACTCTTCGCTCGGCAGTGGTACGCCACGACCGTCCGCGCCTTCGATGCCTGGACGCAAAGGCCGTACTGGCTCAGCGGCGTGAAGGTCGCGGTCATCGACTCGGGGATCGACGGAGAGCATCCCGAGTTTCGCGGTGGCCGGATTGCAGCTGCGAACACCTTCGTCGGCGGCTCGGCGTACAAGGACACGCAGGGACACGGCACGTTCGTCGCCGGCCTGATCGCGGCGCGGATGGACAACGCGGAGGGCATCGCCGGCCTGGCGTTCCCGGCCAGGTTGCTCGTCGCGAAGGTCGTTCGCTCTGACGGCGCCGTTCCGCTCGACGCGGAGGCCCGGGCGATCCGCTGGGCCGTCGACCGTGGCGCGAAGGTGATCAACCTGAGCCTTGGCGGTGTTCGCGATCCCATGAATCCGAACCACGACAGCTACTCACCGCTCGAGGCGAGCGCGATCCAGTACGCGGTCCGGCGCGGCGCGGTCGTCGTCGCAGCGGTGGGAAACAGCGAGCTCGCGCCTGACAAGCCATGGCCGTACGCGAGCTATCCCGCCGCGCTCCCCCACGTCCTCGGCGTCAGCGCGCTCGGGCGCGACGGCGGGGTGCCGATGTTCTCGAACCGGGATCCGATCTACAACGACATCGCCGCACCTGGAGACGATCTGTTCTCGACGATCCCGCGCGTTTTGAGCGCCCCCCACCCGACCTGCGTGGAGCAGGGCTACTCCGACTGCGGCCCGCCCGAGTACCGAAGGCCGCAGGGCACGTCCTTTGCCGCTGCGATCGTGTCCGCGGGCGCCGCGCTCGTGCGCAGCGCGTGGCCCACGCTCACGGCCGACCAGGTCGTCTACCTGCTGGAGCGGTCTTCCGTCGACCAGACCCCCGCGACAGGCTGCCGGCGCTGCACGGACAACCGCGACTCGCTCACGGGCTGGGGCCGCCTCGACGTTGCTACGGCCGTCGATCCGCATCGTGCACACCCGGCGATCGACAGGTACGAGACCAACGACGACGCGGGCATTCACGCCTGGCGCGTCGATCGGCGCCGCGCGACGCTTCGGGCCAGCATCGACTACTGGGACGACCAGAACGACGTCTATTCCGTGTACCTGCGCAAGGGTCAACGCCTCAGGGCCGTGCTCAACGGCACACCAGGGACCGATGTGAACCTGGTGATCTGGAAGCCGGGCACGCGCCGGCTGGACGAGCTTCGCTATCCGAGCAGCCGCTTCTTTGCCAAGGCCTCGCGCCGTCCAGGCGCGAAGGAGCGGCTTCGGTACCGCGCCGACCGAAAGGGCCGCTACTTCGTTCAGGTCAAGATCTCGGTGCCCGGCGCGGGCGGCTACAAGCTGCAGCTATTCCGGTAGCAGTTCTTCGTCCGGAACGTCTCTGAGCTGACGCGCCGGGTTTCCGACGACGAGCGCCCGCGGCGGCACGTCGCGCAGAACGACCGCACCGGCACCGACGAACGCCTCCTCGCCGATCTCGATCCCAGGTAGGAGCACGGCTCCGCCGCCGATGCGAGCCCCCCGCCGGATCGTCGGGCCCTTCCGAAGCTCGTGGCGCCGCTCGGTGCGCCCCATGAAGTTGTCGTTCGTCGTCACGACACACGGAGCGATGAAGACGTCTTCCTCGAGCGTCGAGTAGGCGGTCACGTAGGCGTGCGCCTGGATCTTCGTCCGGGCACCGATCGCCGTGTCGTTCTCGACGAGCGACCCGCGGCCGACGACGACGTCGTCACCGAGCTGACAGCGCTCACGCACGCAGCTCTGGTCGCCGATGATGACCCGCGCTCCGATCTTCGTTCCCGCGAAGACGACGGCGCCGGTCGAGACGATCGTCCCCTCGCCGAGCTCGAGCGGCGGAAGCTCCTCACGCGGAGCGGTCGACCTCGCAGAGAGCGCCGGCTGCTTGCCGAGGACGACGTTGTCACCGATCCGGCACCCCTCGCCGATCACCGTGCCCGGATAGACGATGACGTTCTGACCGGCTTCATAGCTCATACCTTGCGTCCAGGGGCGCAAGGTCAAGCAGGAGCGCGTTCGAGTGACGCTTGGAGCTGCTCGAGCACACGTACGACGACGGCGCCTTCCCGCGCCGCGGCCATCCGGTTTCCG
>DASSXA010000306.1:0-13811 GCA_035704315.1 Gaiellaceae bacterium | reverse complement strand
GCGCCGCAAGGGACTCGCGCAGCCAGCGGAGACGCCAGGCGTGCCGGAGGATCACTCCGCGGCCTCGGGCAGGCGACAGTCGGGTGATGGTCAGGGTCGGCGTACGGATCGGCAGCGCGTCGGGGTACGCGCGCCTGAGCTCGGCGTACGCCGCGGAGAGCTCCTGGATGTTGATGGAGAGGCTGTTGTGGGTGAGAGGCACGTCGACCGCACAGACGCGCAGCCCATTCCGGCGCAGGCGAAGGCCATATTCGACGGCGTAGGCGTGCCAGGCGAACTCCGGCGCCTCGGACAGCCGTTCGCGGTCGAAGACGCGGCGCGGCACGATGAAGAGCACCTCGTCGACGGTGTCCACGTCGACGGGCTCGGCGGCGCGCTCGCCGATCAGGACGACGCGATCGCGCACGCGACCCACGAGCCGTTCTCCGCGGTCCATGCCAACGGCCCCGGCGAGCCCGATGCCGTGGTCGGCGTCCAGCGCCGCCGCCGCTCGCTCGAGCGCCGCGAGCGAGTGCAGCACGACGTCCTGGTGCACGAACACGAGATGGTCGTGGCGTGCGCGGGACGCGCCGAAGTTGAAGGCGGCGCCTGCGGACGGGAACGTGCCGTAGCGGTTGTCGACCTGGACGTAGTCGAGGTCTTCGACCTCGGAGCGATGCCGCTCGATCGAGCTGTCGAGACAGTGCTCGCGCACGGGCGCGTCGTTGAACACGCAGATAATCGAGACTGGACGACGCGGCGACTCCACGTCTGTGAAGCGTAAGAAACGCGATGACGTTTGAAAACCGGGCTTTCGTGCGGCGGGGCCGTTGCTCTTCCAATACGTTTTCTCTCGGAATTGCCACCACGTTTTCCCGCCCTGGCGCATCAGGGGTACGGGTCGCACCTCGGCGGCCGCAAACACGCGTTTCATCTCGTCCGGAGTCCGCCACTCACCCACGACCGAGCCCGACTTCAGCCGATGATTGACCTCGTGGGTCCTCGTCCGCGCGCGGCGGTCGCGCGAGATCAACCTCCCGAGGCTTGGCTCGAAGATGGCCGCGCGGTCTTCGTACAACATCCGGATCCTCCTCGAACTTAGGCTGCTCCCGCCGCGTCGTCGGCGCTAGGCCACTAACGGAAGATCGAAGGTCCGCCGATGCCACCGCGATATCCGTCCAGCGCCGCGCTCACCGCGCCGTGCGACGTTATTTCCATCGGCGAACCTCGGCGTCGGAGCTATCCCCCAAATGGGGATCCCCACACATTGCGAGTAACGCTTGTCGCGACGGCTGACTGGGTCGGCTCTACGTCCGTGTCCTAGAGTCGCAGCGGCGCCCGCCGCGGTTAGTGGTCATTGCTAACCCGCGACCCCTGCCTCCCTCACTGTGTCGTTTTCCTTGGCAAGTAGCCCTAGCGGGCGAGCGGGTATCCGGCGGGCCGTGGCGGTCCGAGGTTCAGCCCACCGCCGACTGCTCGCTAAGTTCAGCATCACGAGCGGCCTGCATACGCTCCAGCCGCGGCGCCGCAACCGACTGCGCTTGATGCCTCAATCGGGCTAGAGCTTGCAGCCTTCGACTCACGCCCCCTGTTGTCGCCGCTGGCGAGATCCTCAGACAACACCGGGACAGCGCGGGGTGTGCTTTTCTGGCATCTCTGATATGGCCGACCCGCTCAACCATGCGGACTCCGCTCAACCATGCGGTACAGATTGGGCCCGCCTGGACTCGAACCAGGGACCAACCGATTATGAGTCGGCTGCTCTAACCAGCTGAGCTACGGGCCCGCTCTCGACAGCGTAACCATCGGACCGAACGCTCCACAGCTACGACGCTAGGATGGCCAGCGTGAAGGTGTTCCAGGGGGAACAGCGCCTGCGCACCGAGGGAGGGCTCTCTGTCCGGGACATCACCGACGAAGTCACCGACGCCGTTCGCGAGAGCGGTGTACGCAACGGCATCGTTTGCGTCTACTCCCCGCACACGACCTGCTGCGTCCGGGTGAACGAGTTCGAAGACGGGTTCCTCGCGGACTTCGCGACGCTGCTCCGCAGGCTCGTCCCGAGCGAGGGCTACTACGCGCATGACGACTGGGACCGGCGCACCGAGAACATCTGCGAGGAGGACATGGAGCTCGGCAACGGGCACGCGCATTGCATGTCGATGCTGCTCGGGAGCGCCGGAGAGGCGATTCCTGTCCGCAACGGCGAGCTGTGCCTCGGAACCTGGCAGCGGGTGCTCTTCCTCGAGCTCGACCGTGAACGAGACCGCCGCTGGCTCGTCCAGGTCGTCGGCACGTAGCTGCGCACGGAGAAACCGCCCGAAAGCTGGCTCTACAAGGCCTGGGACGGCGATGTTCGCCCGCGCCGAAGAGTTCGAAGTCTACGCAGTGCCCATGCTCGTCAAGTCCATCGAGGGCGTCATCGTCTTCAACCTCAAGGCCCTCGACGAGCACGACCTGGACTACGAACGCCCGCTCGAGTTCGCACGCTCCCCGCGTGAGCGCATCAACTGGCCGGACGTCCGTTCACGGACGAACGGATCGCCTTTCGCGAGCGCGTTCTTCGCGCTCGTCGAGGAGCTCGGGATCGTTCCGACTACCGGTTAGCGGAAGATGTTGAGCAGAGCCGCGAAGACGTTCGTCGTCGGCGGGACGATGTTCGGCTGCCGCTGAACCTCCAGCGCCTGGCACGAGTTCAGCGGATCTGCGATCGCCGCCTGCGCCGGGAACTGATCCGGCCCGTGCCCGTTGACCGCCGCGTGCCGATCGATCGCCTCCCAGGTGCCCTGGAACGCGTCCGCGGTGGCAGCTGTCGAGCAGGCGCTGATCAACACCGCGCCGGAGGCGATGTTTTGGGCGGTGCGCACCTGTGTCCGCAGGGTCTTGACCTGGCGCTGAAGCGTCTTCACCTGAGCCTTGAGAGTCCTGACGTCGCGTGCCAGGCGTTGCTGCGAAGGCGTCGCCGCCGAGGCGGGCGCAGCCACCGCGACCAGGGTCACGAGCGCGGCGAGGGTGGACACGAGTGCGGTCTTCACGAAAACCTCCCGTTCGAGAAAGGACAAGCGACGGGTTCCAACCCGTCCATGGAGTAGTACGCGGGAGTCTACGTCGGTGGATGCGGAAAAACGCCCGAATTCTGTAGCGTTGGCGTCAGGTGGAAGCCGCCGCCATCGTTCCGGACCCACGACGCTGGCGCGCACTCGCACTCGTGTGCGTGGCGTTCTTCATGGTCGTCCTCGACGTCGCGATCGTGAACGTCGCGCTGCCGACGATCCAGGAAGACCTGAACATCTCCCGGAGCACGCTCCAGTGGATCGTCACCGCGTACTCGCTCGCCTTCGGCGGCTTCCTCTTACTCGGTGGCCGCGCGGCCGACGTCTTCGGACGCCGGCGGGTCTTCATGATCGGCATGGTCATCTTCACGACCGGCTCGCTCGCCTGTGCACTCTCGAACAGTGGGACGGCGCTGATCCTCTTCCGCGCCTACCAGGGTCTCGGTGCGGCCATCGTCTCCCCCGCCACGCTCGCAATCATCAGCGCAGCGTTCAGGCACGGCGGGGCCGAGCGGAACAAGGCGTTCGGGATCTGGGGCGGCATCGCAGGCAGCGGAGCTGCGGCCGGCGTCCTCCTCGGTGGAATCCTGGTCGAATATCTCGGCTGGCCCTGGATCTTCGCGGTCAACGTCCCTGTCGGAATCGCGATCTTCATCCTCGCTCCCTGGCTCATCGCCGAGGGCCGCGTCGAGGGTGTCGACCGCCGGACCGACCCGTTGGCCGCGGTGCTCGTGACAGCCGGATTGGTCTCGTTCGTCTACGCGATGTCGAAAGCGCCGGAGAACGGCTGGACCTCGGCGCGGACGATCGGCTTCACGGCGCTAGCGGTCGTGCTCGTGGCCGCCTTCCTCGTGCGTGAGTTCCGTACCGACGCGCCACTCGTTCCGCTCTGGATCTTCCGGCTTCGGCCGGTGACGGTCGCGAACGCGGTCGGTGCACTCCTGGGCGCCGCGATCTTCGGCGGGTTCTTCCTGCTCACGCTGTACATGCAGCAGGTGCTGGGCTACTCGCCGCTGCAGGCGGGCGTCGCCTTCCTCGCGACCGCGGGGACCACGATTCCGGCTGCTGCGATCTCCCAGGGTCTGATCACGAGGATCGGCGTCAAGCCGGTGATGACGACGGGCCTCCTCCTCATGGCCTTCGCGTACTTCTGGTACACGCAGCTGCCCACCGAAGGCCATTTCTGGACCAATCTCTTCATTCCGTTCTTTGTGAGCGGGTTCGGGCTGTCCTTCATCTTCATCCCGCTGTCCCTCTCCGCCCTTTCCGTCGTCGAAGACCGGATCGCCGGCATCTCATCCGGCCTGCTGAACACGTCTCAGCAGATCGGCGGAGCACTCGGCGTGGCAATCATGTCGACGATCGCGACGACTCACACGAAGACGCTGCTGAACGAAGGCAAGTCCCCGGCTGAGGCGTTGACGGGCGGCTACACGTTGCCCTTCTGGGTCGCCGCCGGCTTCATGGTGCTCGGCGCGGTGATCACGATCGTCGTGCTGCGGAACCGCGACGTCCCGGTCTCGCAGGCCGCCGCAGAGCCGGCTTAGACCAACCTGCGCTCGAGATACGCCGCGAGCCGCGTCAGCGGGAACGAGATCAGGAAGAACAGGACGAACACCGCGCCGTAGATCTCGAACGCGTGGTTGTCGCCGCCTCCCTCGACCTCCAGTGTCACGGGATCGACGGTCGGGATCGAGAGCCGCTCCGTGCTCCGCTCAGCCGTTTCCAGGATCTCCGCCACGCCGAGAATCTGCGCCAGCGTGCTGTTCTGAATGATGTTCACGCTCAAGCTGACGAGCGGCGGGAGAAGGCGGCGAAGAGCCTGCGGCAGGATCACGAACACGTGCCGGCCGAGCCAACCGAAGCCCAGCGCCGCCGAGGCCTCGTGCTGCTCCCTCGGAATCGACTGCACCGCTCCGCGGGTCGCCTCGGCGATCTGGGCGCTCCCCCAGAGTGAGAGCCCAAGGATCGCAGCCTTGATCTCGTTGAGCCGCAGCGCCTCGATGCCCAACTCGTCAGCGAGCGTCGGCAGCCCGAAGAAGAGGATGAAGATCGTGACGATAATGGGCAGGCCGCGCCAGAGCTCGATGTAGGCCCGGATTGCTGTGCGGAGCGGGAGGAACCGGATCGTCAGCAGCGTGCCGAGTATCACGCCGACGATGATGCTCAGGGCCACCGACACCCCGGCGATGATCAGCGTGTTCTTCAGCCCCGTGTGGAGGATGTAGTCGGCGACGGGCTCGGCCCAGCTCGGCAGGCGGTCGAGCATCGCTCCCTAGCCGCTTTCCGGGAGTGCCAGGCGCCGCTCGAGCAGCCGGATCAACGCCGAGAGGATCCAGACGAGGGTGAGGTAGGTGGCGGCGAGGACGAAGAGCATCTCCCACGTCCGGAAATCGGTCGAGAGCAGGTCGAGCGCCGTGTTCGTGAGCTCGGGGATCGCCACCGCGGTGAGCAGCGCCGTGTTCTTGAGCACCGAGACGTAGGTGTTGATAGAGGACGGGAGCGAGATCCGGAAACCGATCGGCAGCGTGATGTTCAGAAACGTCCGGAACGGACTGAACCCGAGCGCGAGGCCCGCCTCGCGGTACCGAGCCGGGACTGCCTCGAAGCCGGCCCGGAAGTTCTCGGTGTTGAACGCGCCGCCCCAGATCACCACCGCAAGCCACGCATACGTGAACGGCTCGAACTTGAGGTGTTCCGAGAGCCTCGGAAGCCCGAAGAAGAGGAGGAAGATCTGGACGAGGATCGGGGTGTTGCGGATCAGCTCGACGTAGACGGCTGCGAGCTGGCTGATCACCGGGATGCGATGCGCGCGCGCGGCGCCGAGCGTCAGGCCGACGACGAAGGAGCCGGCGATCCCGATCGCCGCGATCTCCAGTGTCAGGCGCAGCCCGTGACGGAGCTCTTCGCGGTGCTCCCAGATGTATGACCAGTCGAAGCTGGCGAGGACGGTCATGGCCTTCGGACGAAGAGGGGCGGCCGCGGCCGCCCCTCGTACGTCAGCTTTCTAACGCGGGCAGTTGTTCTCGGGCGGGTTTGCGCGCGGGTAGCTCTCCTTCGTCTTCGGTCGCGGAACGTTCGTCCGGAAGAAGCCCCAGAAGCGCCGCGGCGTGTTCCGCTTCAGGATCCCCCAGAACTCGTCCCTCCGCTTCATCTGCAGGATCGCTGTGTCGACCCAGCGCTTCATCGCCGTCTCGCCCTTCCGGATGCCGATCCCGTAGGGAACCGCGAGGAACTTGTGCGCGGTCATCTTCAGATTCGGGTCGTTGGCGGCGACGCCCACGTGGAACGTGTCGTCGTACATGAACGTGTCCACGCGGCCCTGCCTGAGGTTCTCGAGCGCGGCGACAGGAGAGTCGGTCACGATCAACGATGCTGAGCTGAAGCAGTTCTTGACCCAGCGGTCGTAGATCGACCCACGCGTCGTCACGATCCGCTTCCCACGCAGATCCGTCAGCCGGCGGATGGACGTGTTGTTGGGCACGAGCAGCCGTCCCGTGGCGTTGAAGTAGGGATAGGAGTAGTCGATCGTCTCCTCCCGAGCCGCCGTCCAGGTCAGGGTGGAGATGATGATGTCGACCCGCTTCTGCTGGAGCGTCGGGATCCGGCTTGGCGTCGTGACGCACGTCATGCTGACGCGGTTCCGCCGCCCGAACGCGAGCTCGGCGAAGCGGCGCGCGACGTCCACGTCGTAGCCGGCGTTCTTGTTCTGGCGGTTGATGTAGCCGAACGGCGGGAAGTCGCACTTCACGCCGATCACCCAGCGCTTCCGCTGCGCCACCTCGGCGGGCAGCGGCGGGAGCTTCGTCGCGCCTCCGGCTCTCTCGCTTCGATTTGCTCCGGTCCCGCTCCACGGCGCGGCCACGGCAAGCGCCGCTGTCGCGGCTCCCACCACTGCGATCATGCCGATCGCGATCAGGATCTTCCTCATTCAGTCCCTCCTTCGTCGATGGTCAACTCTTCCAGCGAGTCTGCGAGCTGCAGCGTCCGCCGGAGGAAGCGGCGCGTTCGCTCCTCCCGCGGACGATCGAGCACGTCCTTCGGCTTTCCCTGCTCGACGATCCGGCCGTCGTCCATGAAGATCAATTCGTCGCCCACATCTCGCGCAAACTGCATCTCATGAGTGACGACGAGCATCGTCATCCCCGTCCGTGCGAGGTCTCGCATGACGACGAGCACCTCGCCGACGAGCTCCGGATCGAGCGCCGACGTGATCTCGTCGAAGAGCATCACGTGCGGGTTCATCATCAGCGCCCGAGCGATCGCGACGCGCTGCTGCTGGCCTCCGGACAGTTGGTGCGGATACTGCCTCGCCTTCTCCTCGAGGCCGACACGGGCCAGCAGCTCGTGCGCCCGCGTCTCCGCCGCGCGACGATTCATGTGCTTCACGCGGCGAGGGGCGAGGGTGACGTTGTCGATCGCGCGGAGGTGCGGGAACAGATTGAACTGCTGGAACACGATCCCGATGCGCTGGCGCACCGCGGAGACATCGACCCCCTTTGCCGTGATCTCCTCTCCCTCGAGGAAGATCCGACCGGAGTCGATCGGCTCAAGCAGGTTCACGCAGCGCAGAAGGGTGCTCTTGCCGCTGCCACTCGGGCCGATGACGACAAGGACGTCGCCCGGGTCGACGGTTAAGTCGATGCGGTTGAGGACGACGAGATCGCCGAAGCTCTTGACGACTCCGTCGAGGCGGACCATCGGCGTCCCGGCCGGCGCCGGTGAGGTGTCCTCGACACTGGCTTGCGCGTGAGCCACAGCGGTCTCCTCCCCCCTCTCGTCGGAATGCTCTGAGAGGTTAGAGCGCGAGCGGCACGCGGTTCAAGCCGCCACGCGGCGCTCGCGCTCCGCGTAGAAGACCGCGAAGCGTCCCTCCGACGACGCGAGCCAGCCGGTCAGCTCGCGGTCGAAGCGGTCGATCTCGAGACGGATCTTGAAGAGCTCGTAGCGGGTGCGCTGCCCCTCGTCGCATAGGTGCGCGTCCAATTCTTCCCGCGGAACCGAAGCGCCGCAGTCGCGAGAGGGCTGCGAGAGCGGGTCGAACATAGTGGAGGAACGCCGTTCCGGGCTCAGCGGATACGCCGCCGTCGCCCCTGGGCGGGCGTCTTGCTCGCCTTCAGCGTGCTGCGCGTGCGCTCTCGACGAGCCGGGGCGGCGCAACTTCCGCGAACGCGTCCTCGATGATCCCGGCCAGCTCGTCCCAGTAGATGCCGTGGTCGAGCCGCACGCCGAGCCACCCGCGGTGCCCGACGTAGAGCGGGCGGAAGAAACGTTCCGCATCAGCTTCGACCAGCATCTCTTGGACGCCGTCACCGGCGGCGCACCAGATGGCGAAGCGGCCGTCCCCGTGGTGATTCGTCAACACCATGACGAACGGACGCTTGTCACGGACGAAGAACGTGGGCGCGCCGTGACTCAGCCGTTCGTTCGTCTCGGGCAGGGCGAGGCAGATTTGGCGAATGCGACTGAGGACTTGCCCGTGCTCCACGCGACGCAGACTACGCTCAGCGTCCGTGAAGGTTGCGCTGCTCGTACTCGCGGCCCTGTCACTGGGAGTCGCGTCCCCGGCGCCTCGATTCGTGGGCAGCATCTCGCCTGTCAGCAGGACAGACCTTCGCTACTCCTACCGCCCTGGCTGCCCGGTCGGGCCCGCCCACCTGCGGCTCGTCCGGGTGAGCTACTGGGGATTCGACAAGCGTCCTCATCTCGGGTCGATCGTCGTGGGCTCGACCGCCACGCGGGATGTCGTCTCCGTGTTCCGGAGGCTCTACGCTGCGCGCTTCCCGATCCGGCGTCTGCGGCCGATAGACGCGTACCGCGCCAGCGACGCGCGATCAATGGCCGCCGACAACACGTCCGGCTTCAACTGCCGCTATGCGATCGCCGGGGGTCCGCGCCGCTGGTCGTCACACGCGTACGGCCTCGCCATCGACGTGAACCCGGTCGAGAACCCCTACCTCGATCGCGGAGTCGTTCGGCCGCCCGAGGGCCGCCGGTATCTCGACCGGTCACGCCGACGACCCGGGATGGCCGTTCCCGGCGGCGTCCTCGTACGCGCCTTCGCCGCGGTCGGCTGGTCCTGGGGCGGCAGCTGGTCCTCGCCTGACTACCAGCACTTCTCCGCCACCGGCGGCTAGGAGCGCTCGGACAGATTCCCGAGCGTGACCTGGACCGTCTTCCGCTCGCCGTTGCGCTTGACCTCGAGCTCGACGGTTTCGCCGGGCTTGTGCTGGCGCAGCTCGGCGAAGATGTCCTCGACGACGACGATGTCGCGGTCGTCGAGCTTCACGATGACGTCGCCGCTTTTCACTCCCGCCTTCGCCGCGGGTGAGTCCTTGATCACCTCATCGACGAGGACACCGGTGTCGGAGCCGATGCCGTACGCCTGGTTCATCTCGGGCGTGACCTGCACGGGCCGGATCCCGAGGTAGGCGAACTCGACCTCACCTTTCGCGATCAGCTGGTCGGCGGCGAGGACGGCCGTCGGTGCGGGGATCGCAAACCCGAGCGAGACCGCGCCTCCCTGGGGCGGGATGTAGGCGACGTTGATCCCGACCACCTGGCCGGTTCGGCCGACAAGAGCGCCGCCTGAGTTCCCGGGCGAGATCGCGGCGTCGGTCTGGATCAGATCCACGAGCGCAGGCGTCGTGCCGCCCGCAGGGATCTCACGATGCAGGCCCGAGATGATCCCGGCCGTCACGGAGTTCTCGAAGCCGAGCGGATTGCCGATGGCGACGGCAAGCGAGCCGACCACCGGAAGCCGGCGGGCGAAGCTCGCGGCCGGAAGCCCCTCTTTCTCGACCTTCAGCACGGCGATGTCGTAGAGCTCCGTCTTCGCGCGCACGGTGGCGTGGAGCCGCTGGCCGTCTGCGAGCACGACCTCCACTCGCGACGCATTCCCGGCGACGTGGGCGTTGGTGATCACGAAGCCAGCCGCCCGGTAGATGACGCCGCTGCCTTGCCCCTCGGGCGTCACGACCGAGACGACGCTCGGCTCTGTGCGCTTGACGATCACCGGGATTCGGTCGAAGGAATCGGAGCCCGCCGAGGGCAAGACCGCCGTCGTGAGGGTCGTGGAGGTCGTGACGGTCGTCGTGGAGGTCGTCACGGTCGTCGTGCTGGGCTTGGAGCCCTCGTCGTTTCCGCTCTGGCAGCCCGCCGCGAGCACGACGGCAAGGAGCAGTGCGCACCCATGTCGCACGCGGGCAACGCTACCCATAGGCTTCGAGCCATGGTCGAGGAGGCGCCCCTCGAAGCCGTGGATTCAGGACTCGCGCCGGTCAGCGAGGGCTGGTTCGTCGTCAACGTCCGGGACGCTGCCTGGCTTCGGAACGACGCCTTCGGAGCTGAATGCGTTTTCGAAGGCGACAAGCCCGTGCTTCGCCGGCGTCCCGATCTCCCGGTGTTGAAGTTCGACCAGGTCGGCTATTCCCTGACGGTGCTTGAGCCCGGGCAGCCGAGCGGCCTCTACCACGCGGAGTCGAACCAGGAGGACTTCCTCGTCCTCGCGGGTGAATGTCTGCTCCTCGTCGAGGAGGAGGAACGGCTGCTCCGAGCCTGGGACTTCTTTCACAGCCCGCCGGGGACCGAGCACACATTCGTCGGCGCCGGAGAGGGGCCCTGCGTGATCTTCATGGCCGGCGCACGAAGCGACGATCGGAGCATCGTCTACCCGCGTTCGGAGCTTGCCCGCGGCCATGGCGCCGGAGTCGAGACCGAGACGCCCTCGGCGCGGGACGCCTACGCGCCGTACCCCCATTGGGAGCCGGAGCGCCCGAAGAACTGGAACGCGTTGCCCTGGAGTTAGCCCTTGCGACTGAGACGGGCGAGGGCAGCACGGGCGACCCGACCCGCGAGCACGTCTGAGGCGGCTCCGACGCCGCGCTCGTTCCAGGTCAGGACAACGGCCACGAACGTGCCGCCGGGCCAGTAGACGAGCCCCCCGTCGTGGCGGGCGCGCGTGATCCAGCCCGCCTTCTGCACCACCGTGGCCTGGCCGGCGGAGAGAAAACGGTCGAGCCAACCTGTCGTCGTGTGGGCGAGCAGGTAGAGCAAATGGCGGGCGTCGGCCGGGATGAAGCTTCCGCGGAAGCGGCGCGCGAGCCGGCCCTTTCCTTCTGCGGCGAAGTGGATCTGGCGGAGGAGGCTCGCGTAGTCCGACGCCGTCGTGCGCTTCCCCACGAAGCTCGGTTCGTTCGCCTGCACCAGGTAGCCGCCGTACATGTCGGTGTCGTAGAGGGCGAGCGCCTGCAGCGTAGAGTTGACTCGCGCTGCGCCGCCGCTGATCGTCCCGCCAAGCCAGATGAGGAGCTCGTTGGCGGCCTTGTCGTCCGACGGAATCAGCATCCGGCGGAGCAGCCGGTCGACGCGGCTGCCGCGCCAGGGCTTGCCGCGGAGTACGCGTAGGACCTCTACGGCGATTGCCACCTTGAGAGTGGAGGCGGCCGGGAAGTGGGCGCGCACGTTCCAGGCGGCCCGGGCGCCGTCGCGGAGGTCCTCGACAAGGATCCCGCAGATCCCCGGAAACTCACGTCCAAGCGCGCGAAGCTCGCTCGCGAGCCGAGTATCCCGGAAGCTCCGGCGCGGCGGTCCTCGAGGAGCTGAGGCGCGCGGCAGCCCGAACACCGGCTCGACGGCGGTCGCCGCACGCCGGCCGCGCTGGTCGACCGCGGTCACCGTCACCCGGACATCGCGTTGGGGGAGCGCGATCCAGAAGTCGAACCTGGGACGGCCGATCGGCTTCTCGGCACGAACGCGTCCGTCGATCGAGACGACGATGCGTGCGGTCGCCGGGGAGGCGCGACCGGCGATCCGCCCGAATGAGACTTCGTAGGGGGCGGGTGTGACGACCTCGGGCGCCACGAATGGCATCGCGACACGAGAATGACACGCGTGCAAAAAATCAGCGAGCACGTCCACTGGTTTCCTCCGGGACCGCCTGACCGCCCCTCGCTTGCCGCGGTCTCCGGAACACGCCGGACGCTGATGCTCGACGCCGGTTCGTCTGCCGAGCACGCGAGGCTCTTTCTCGACGGGCTCGCTGCGGAGACCGTCGGGCCGCCCAGTCTGGTCGTCCTCACACACTCGCACTGGGATCACGTCTTCGGCGCCGCCGAGCTGGCCGTCCCCGTGATCGCCCACGCATTGACCGCCGAGGTGCTCGGAGAGCTGGCGGCGACCGACTGGAGCGATGAGGCGCTCGACCGGCGGGTCGCTGCAGGCGAGGTGTCGCCGGAGCACGCGGCCAATGTCAAGGAGGAGCTCCCGTCGCCTCGCAGCGTGCGGATCCCACCGGCCGACATCGTGTTCCAGGAGGGGCTCGACTTCGACCTGGGCGAAGTGACCGTCCAGGCTCGGCACGTCGGCGGTGACCACGCTGCCGACTCGTCCGTCATGTATGTGGAGCCAGATCGAGTGCTCTTCCTCGGCGACTGCCTCTACGAGGCCCCGTCAGGCGGTTATACGGCCGAGCAGCTCTCCCGGCTCACCGATGCGGTTCTCGCCTTTGGCGCAGAGCTCTTCGTCGAGGGCCACAGCAAGACGGTTCTGGCCCGCACCGAGATCGACGAGATCCTCAGCGAGGCTAGCCGTGGAGCGGCACGATGAAGCGCCGGTAAGCCGCACGGCTTCTGGGCTTCGTGGCGATGTCGTAGCTCCCTCCCGCCGGGCCGTTGAAGAAGCTGATGAAGCGGACCCGTCGATGCGTCCGGACGAACCCGGCGAACGCCTGGATAAACGCCGGCTCGTCGATCGTCAGGCCCCACTCGGGGAACATGAACGGCTTGGAGCGATAGGTCTTGTAGAGCTCTTCCGTGCGGTGGAAGGCGTAGACCCCGCTCGTGTCGTAGTAGTTGTTCCCATAGGCGTCGAAGTACCTGAGGCCCGGGAAGTAGTCGCGGAAGTGGTTTCCCCGCACGTCCGGCACTCCGACGGCGAGGGGATTCCAGATCACGGTCAGGTTCGGATAGCGGTTGACGGGAACGTCGGTCTTCACTCCCGGCATGCCGAGGGCGCGCAGCCTCGCGCTCAGCGTGTTGGCCGCGCCGCCGTGCATGAGGATGTAGATCCGCTGGAACGCTTTCCGGTACCAGGCGGTCGTCGTGCCGCCTCCCTTCGGGCGTCCATTGGCATAGAAGGCGCAGTAGGGATTCCGCTCGTTGTTCATCTCCGCGAGCGGGCGGATGTAGACGGGTTTCGCGGCTTCGGCGATCGCGAGGGCGAGCCCGATCAGATGCGCGTCGCCCTTGCCGCGGGCGATTCCCTGCGGCGTAATGCCGCCGCCTTTCGCCGTCTTCAACGCGATGTGCGGCCGTTCGCCGAGGTTGCCCAGGAAATAGCTGTACGGCGAGCCCCACGAACGGCCCTGATCCCAGGCGAGATATGTCAATCCGGAATCGGTCTGCTGACCGGTCAGGCGGTCGAAGCGATCGGTGTTTCCGTATGCCCCGAGCGGGATCGCCTGTGCGGCGGCGGCGAACGAGAGCCCTGCGAGGACGGCGACGCCGAGCGCGAGACGGCGTGCAGACACGCGCTGACACTACAACGGACGCCGCTTGACTCAAAGGCCGCCACGGCGGATCCTCCAGCGGTGCGCCGACGCTGCCTCATTCCGGTCCTGACGGTCCTGGTCGCGGCGGGCACTTCGCTCGTCACAGCTGCCGAAGCAGCGGCGCCGGTCAAGACGATTGCGAGGTATTGCACCCCGAAGCGGGACATCTGCTACGGCGTGGTGCTCAAGCGGGGCGCCGTGTACTTCGACGTGACGACCGAGAGGCACTA
>DASSXA010000202.1:0-3038 GCA_035704315.1 Gaiellaceae bacterium | reverse complement strand
CGATCGCCGCGAGAGCCTCGGCGTTTGCCGCTCGTTCGGCAGCGGCGTGCGCCCTTGCCCAGCAGCGAACCTCGGCGTGGAGCTCCTCGCCGTCTTCGCGCCGGATTCGGTACTCGACCGCCCAGCCATCCTGCGAAGGCGCGGTGAGGTCGTTTGTCTCGACCACTTCAGCCATTAGTGCCACGGTACCCAAACGGGGGGTGAGCACGATCCGCCCCATCCCGGCGGCACCTCATCTCCAGATCCCCGTCGATCCAATCTGCTGGTCTCCAGCGCCTGAGGAGAGCCGCCGCGGTTGACATGCAAGTAGCTACTTGCATATCGTGGAGGCCGTGGCCGACGTGTTCAAGGCCCTGGCCGATCCGACGAGGAGGAAGATCCTGGACGAGCTCGGCGAGCGGAACGGGCAAACGCTGTACGAGATCTGCGCACGGCTCGCGACAAAGCACCGGCTCGCATCGACGCGGCAGGCGATCTCTCAGCACCTCGACGTGCTCGAACGAGCCGGTCTGATCAGGACCGAGCGTAAGGGCCGCTGCAAGTACCACAAGCTCGACACCACTCCGCTTGAACGGATTGTCGACAGATGGCTTCGCAACGCGATCAAGGAGAAGGAATGCGCATCAACCTGACAAGCGTGCTCGTCGATGACCAAGACAAGGCGCTGCGCTTCTACACGGACATCCTCGGCTTCGCGAAGAAGACGGAGATTCCGCTTGGGCACCATCGCTGGCTCACGGTCGTCTCACCGGACGACCCGAACGGCACCGAACTCGTGCTCGAACCAGACGAACATCCCGCAGCTAAACCGTTCAAGGCCGCGCTCGTCGGCGACGGCATTCCGTTCACTTCCTTCGCCGTCGACGACGTCCAGAACGAGTTCGAACGACTCTCCGGGCTCGGAGTCCGCTTCACGCAGGATCCAGCACAGATGGGCCCCGTGACCACCGCCGTCTTGGACGACACCTGCGGGAACCTGATCCAGATCGCGCAGCGAAACTAAGCCCCGGACCTCAGAAACGGCGTCAACCCCCCTCCTTTCCATGCCGGTCCGAACCAGGTGGTTAGCGCGTCAGGGAGCCCCAGGGGGTTGCGGTCTCCCACCCAGGCCACATATCCGTCGGGCCGGATCAACACGCCAGTGGGAGCAGTGGCTGCGCCGAGTACGGGCAGCTCCCACGTACCAACGTATTTGGCATCGATCAACTGAACCCGATCCGCCCATGGAGTGATGTCGAACCCGCCGGGCTCACCGAGGTTCAGGAGCACCGGCCGGGCGTCGTGCAGCAGGGTGAAGACCCGGAGCGGGCCGCCCGAGGTGACCAGGTCGAGATCGGGCATGCGGCGTCCGAGCAGCGGGTGTCCCTCGCCGAGGTCGTAATGAATGTCCAGACCGGACATCATCGCGGCGAATCGTCGGCGAGGCTCGTCCATGCCGAGGAGCTCGGCCATGGTGTCGCGCAGGGCCTTCGTTCGATCGTCCGGGCGGCGAAGCGCGACTTGCGCCATCGTGGTGCGAAGCACGCGGGCAGCGACCGGGTGGCGCTCGGCGTGGTAGGTATCCAGGAGGCTTTCCGGGGATGTCCGGTTGACCACCTGGGCCAGCTTCCAGCCCAGATTCACCGCATCCTGCACACCGATGTTGAGGCCCTGTCCACCGTCCGGGGCGTGCACGTGGGCGGCGTCGCCGGCAAGCAGCACCCGTCCATGGCGGTAGGCCGCGGCCTGCCGAGTCATATCGCTAAACCTGGAGAGGAAGGTGGGACTGTGAACCCCGTAGTCGGTCCCGTAGACGGCGACCAGCGCCTCGCTGAGATCGCGCAGTGTGGGCTCGCTCGTGGCTCCGACGTGCTCTTCGGTCACCATGACTCCTACCGGGCCCCGGTCGGCGTACACCACCTCGCCGTCGCGGATCTCGTACTCCACCCGACCTAGGGCATGGACGCCGAGCGCGTCGCGGCGGATGCCCAGTTCCGGCTCCTCGGCCATCTCGACCTCGGCGATCAGGCTGCTCGTCGTGGGATCCCACCCGGGGAACTCGATGCCGGCCGCCTTCCGGACCAGACTGCGTCCTCCGTCGCACCCGACGAGATATTCCGTCCGTAGCGACCCGCCGTCGGACAGTTCGACGTCGACGCGGGTGTCGTCCTGGACGAAACCGGTCACCTCACGGCCGCGATAAAGCGTGACCGCCAGCTCGCCGACCCAGCCGGCCAGGATGCGCTCGATGTGCTTCTGCCACAGCCCGAGCCCGTACGGGTGCCGGGTGGGAAAGTCGCTGATGTCCAAAGGGATCATGGAGAACCCTGCGACCTGGGCCACCTGCCCCTCCGAAAGGAACCGTTCGGCGATTCCACGCTGATCGAGCACCTCGATGGTGCGCGAGTGCAGACCGCCTGCGCGCGGGCCGGGGAGGTCCTGGCTGGGTCGCCGCTCGACGATGGCGACGTCCACGCCCGCCAACGCCAACTCCCCCGCCAACATCAGTCCCGTTGGACCTCCTCCGGCGATCACCACCGCATGCTCGGTCATCGCCACGCTCCGGCGGGCACGTCCCCGCGCGACCCGTATGTCGACAACAACGCGCGCATTTCGCTCTCCCCATTTCCGTTGGTTCTGGCCTGCGGCCCGCGATTATGCGGCACGACCGGGGGCTTGCCGCAAGCCCCCCTTTTGCGATGACGCGGGCTTGGACTGGGTTCGGTAGGTCACGTCGCGGGCGAGGACGACCCTTTACGAGCGCTGAGCTCGCCCGTGCGGGTCGACATACCGGGCTTTTCAGTCTTCGGGCGGCCGGACGGGGTGGGCAGAGACGATTGCGTCGTCGGGGTCGTAGATCGCCTTGAGCTCAACGCAGGCGCCGAAGGGAGGCGGGCGGGAGCACCGCGTCAGCCCCAGCGCTTGTCTCGAGGAAGTTGTAGTAGTCGTAGCGGGCGCGCCGGCGTGTTCCTCGAGGAAGGCTTCCCGCGCTGGCTGTTCGCCGGCTGCGCCGTCGCGTTCGCTGGCGTTGTCTTGATCGGGCTGGGGAAATCCGATAG
>DASSXA010000179.1:0-3917 GCA_035704315.1 Gaiellaceae bacterium | reverse complement strand
AGCGCGTGCCCGGTCTCGACCGGCTCCAGACCGATGTCGGCGACCACGACCTCGCCGGCGTGGAAGCGCCCAGGGGCAACCTCGTGCCCGACCTTGAGCCCGTGAAACGTGACCGTCAGCGAGGCATGCACCGCCTCGCCGGGAACCTCGCCCGTCGACGCGTCCACGCCCGAGGCAATGTCGACGGCGACGACAGGCCGGCCGGCCGCGTTGATGGCCCGGATCTGGCGCGCTGCCTCCTCTCTGGGCGTCCCGTGGAACCCCGTTCCGAAGAGCGCGTCGACCACGATGTCCGCCTCGCCCAGCGACCGCTCCTCCCAACCCGCCGTGCGAAGGAGCTCCGCGGCGATGCGGCCGTCGCCTCCATTCGCGCCTCCTCCGTACACGCCCGCGAAACTGCGTGCGTCGGGATAGTGCGCGAGCGTCTCCTCCGCAACAGCGCGGCCGGCGCTCTCCATCAGCTGCTCGACGTCGTGACCCGCCTCCGCCGCACGCATCTCGGCGGCGGTGTAGAGCGGTTCAAGAGGTTCCAACATCATGTCCTTCGTCGCCGGGGTGCGCTCGGTGGTGCGAGGGTAGGACGCAGGGAGCGTCCATATCAATTAGATACGGGCGCGACTGAGGACACCGCCTCGCGCCGCCGAGCGCGGCCCGGCGGCACAAGGCTCATGGTGTTGGAGCCTCTATACATGCGGATCGGCGACCACGCAGACCGCGCTTGCAAGCTCGCGCGAGTGGGACATCGAGAGGTCGATCGCGCCGGCTCCGACGCGCCGCGACCAAGCCTCGATCCGCCCTGAGAGCCGGACGGAGGGCTTCGGCCGCCCGGAGATCTCGATCTCCTGCCACGCGAAGAGTCGGGCGACGCCGAAACCGAGCGCCTTCCCAACCGCCTCCTTGCCCGCGAACCGGGCGGCGTAATGCTGGGCGGGATTGGGACGTCTGTCGCAGTAGGCCTGCTCAGCGGCTGTGAAGCAGCGAGCTCGAAACCCCTCGTACCGTTCGAGCGCCTCCCGGATGCGCTGGATCTCGATCATGTCGGTGCCCACTCTCGTCACAGCGACTCCTCGAGCCAGAAGGGGAGATCGGCGACGGATGAGAGCACCACGTCGGGAGCCACGGCCGATCGCTCGAGCTCGTCAGGCCGAAACTTGCCCGTACGCACGAGCGCGGTGCGCAGACCGAAGCGCTGTGCGCCCAGAACGTCCGATTCGAGGTCGTCGCCGACCATCCAGGTGAGCTCGGGCGCGGCGTCGAGCGCCTCGAGCGCGGTGGCGAAGTAGGCACTGCTCGGCTTGCCGACGACGGTGGCATCGAGCTCGGCCGCGTACTCCAGGCCGGCGACGAAGCAGCCGGAGTCGAGCAGCGGCCCGCGGGAGGTCTGCCACCAGCGGTTCCGGTGCAGGCAGTAGAGCTCGGCCCCGGCGTCCAACTCGGCGAAGGCCCGCGCCAGGTTCATGTACGAGAAGACGCGATTGGTCTCCTCGGTCTCGTCGGCGCCGCCGAGGAGGACCGCCTCGGCATCCTCGCCGACGAGCTCCACGCCCCCGAGGTCTTCGAGCACCGCGGCCATTGTCAGCGCGAGTACCCGCTTGCCGGCGAGCTCCCGGGCGGCGGCAAGGGTGGTTGTCTGCAGCTCGTCGTCCTCCAGGTCGAACCCGAGCTCCCGAAGCTCACCTGCGAGCGACCGCCGCGAGTGCGTCGTGTTGTTGGTCACGAAGCGCAGCCTGTGCCCGTTCTCGCGCAGCTGCCGGACGGCCTCCGGCGCACCTCTGATCGGAACCCCGGAGACCTGAAGAACCCCGTCGATGTCCAGCAGAATGGCGGCCATGGACGGCGAGTCTATTCGGGTGACCAGGACGGTGGCGCTCCCCGTTTCGGAGATCGAGCTGCGCTTCTCGCGCTCGAGCGGGCCCGGCGGCCAGCACGCTCAGAAGAATGAGACGCGGGTGGAAGCGATCTTCGATGTGGAGGCTTCGTCGGCGCTCACGCCGGCTCAGAAGGCGCGCGTGGTTCGGAAAGCAGGCCCCGTCCTCCGAGCCACTGCCCAGGACGAGCGCAGCCAGTCGCGAAATCGCGAGCTTGCGATCGAGCGGCTCGTGGCGGCGCTCAGGGACGCACTGAGGGTCCAGCGCCGACGCCGACCGACGAGGCCGACGGCGGCATCGCGCGAGCGGCGCCTCGAACAGAAGCGCCGCCGCAGCGCGACGAAACAGCTGCGCCGCCCGCCCGACTAACGCCGCGAGCTACTCGACGGTGACGGTCTTGGCCAGGTTGCGCGGCTGATCGACGTTCAGTCCGCGCAGTCGCGCGATGCGATAGGCGAGGAGCTGCAGCGGGATCACCGCGAGCGCGGCTTGCAGGAAGGCCGGCGTGCGCGGGACGTAGATCACGTCGTCCGCATGGTGCTGGATGTCCTCGTTCCCGTCCGTGGCGATCGCGATCACCTGCGCGCCGCGTGCGCGGGTCTCCTGGATGTTGGAGACGACCTTGTCGTAGACGTGCGAGTCGGTTGCGATGCACACGACCGGCGTTTCTTCGTCGAGCAGGGCGATCGGCCCGTGCTTCATCTCACCGGCCGAGTACGCCTCCGTCGGGATGTAGGAAATCTCCTTGAGCTTGAGCGCGCCCTCGAGGCAGACCGGGAGGCCGATGTGGCGGCCAAGGTAGAGGAAGAACGGCTTGTCGAAATGCCGCTGCGCGATCTCCTCGATCGGATGATCGCCGTCGAGGAACTGCTGCATACGCGCAGGCAACTCGTAGGCCTCGTCCACGATGAACTCGATCTCGTCTGGCGGCAGCGTCTCGCGAGCCTGCGCCATCTTGAGCGCGATCAGAAAGAGGAGCGACACCTGCGCGGTGAAGGTCTTCGACGAGGCGACCGCGACCTCGAGCCCGCAGCGCGTGAACAGCGTCGAGTCGACCTCGCGAGTGATCTGCGAGCCCATCATGTTGGTGATCGCGACGGTGTGCGCGCCCTTCTCGCGCGCCAGCTTCATCGCGTGGACTGTGTCGCGCGTCTCGCCGGACTGCGAGATGCCGATCACGAGCGTGTCGGGCCCGATCACCGGGTTACGGTAGAGCCATTCCGACGCGATGTCGGGCTCGGCAGGGACGCGCGCCCACTCTTCGATCGCGTAGCGCCCGACGACTCCCGCGTGATACGACGTCCCGCAGGCGAGGATGACCATCCGGCGCAGCGTCCGCAGATCCTCGTCGTCCATGCCGAGGCCCTCGAGCACGAGCCTGCCGTGACGGACTCTGTCTCCGATCGTCTCCCGCACGGCGTCGGGCTGCTCGTAGATCTCCTTGAGCATGAACGTCTCGTACCCGGCCTTCTCGGCGCTCTCCGCGTCCCAGTCGAGCACGAGCGCCTCGTGGTGCACCGGCTCGCCGTCTGCCCGCGAGAACCTTGCGCCCTCCGGCGTGATGGCGACGATGTCGCCGTCGTCTGGGAACATCACGCTGCGCGTCTCGCGTAGGAACGCCGCCGCGTTCGAGCCGAGATACATCTCGCCATCTCCGACACCGACGACGAGCGGGCACAGGAAACGCGCGCCGACGAGCAGGTCGGGTTCGCCGTGGTGGACGGCGACGAAGGCGAAGTGTCCCTCGAGCTCGGCGTAGGCCTTCTCGACAGCCTCCACCAGGTCGCCGGAGTAGCTGCGCTCGATCAGGTGCGCGACGACTTCCGCGTCGGTCTCGGAGTTGAACTCATGCCCCTCTGCGGCCAGCGACTCCTTGAGCTCGCGGTAGTTCTCGACGATGCCGTTCAAGACCAGCGCGAGCTCTCCGTCGTTGCAGCCCGTGAGCGGATGCGCGTTCTCCTCCGATACGCGACCGTGGGTCGCCCAGCGGGTATGGCCGAGCCCAGTGGTCGACTGGGAACCGTTCAGCGATGCGGCTGCCTTCAGGTG
>DASSXA010000102.1:0-4480 GCA_035704315.1 Gaiellaceae bacterium | reverse complement strand
GATGATCATCGGCGGGTTCGGGATAGCGATGGTGATGATGCCGAGCGCGGCCGCCGCAATTCGCGCACTGCCCGTCGACAAGTCCGGCGTCGGCTCGGCCGTCTTGAATGCGTTTCGCCAGGTCGGAGGCTCGATGGGGATCGCCTTTCTAGGCGCGATCATGGCCCACCAGATCGGCGATCTGCAGGGACCCGCGGTCTTCCGGAACAAGCAGCTTTTCGTGGACGCGTTGTCGACGGCCCTCACGGTCGCCGCGGCAATCGCGGTTCTCGGGGCAGTGGTCTCATTCGTGCTCATCAGGGCGCACGAAATCGAGGAGCCGGGTGACGAAGAGCCGCGCGTGAGCGAGCTCGCAGCATGAGCGCCACGAAGTCCAGGCTCAGCGCCGAGGAGCGCAAATCAACTGTCCTCGAATGCGCGTGCCAGATCTTTGCGAAGGGCAGCTACCACGGGGCAACGACGGCCGAGATCGCTCGCACCGCCGGAGTCACCGAGCCGATTCTCTACCGCCACTTCTCGTCCAAACGTGATCTCTACCTCGCATGCCTCACCCAGGCGTGGCTCGAGTGCCGCACGATGTGGGAGGGAGCGGTGGCCGCCGAGCCCGATCCCGCGCTGTGGGTGAGCGCGATGGGGAGCGCCTACTTCGCGGCCAAGGACAAGCGGGGGAACATCGCCTTGCTGTGGGTTCAGGCGTTGACGGAGGCGAGCGACGACCCGGAGATCAGGCGCTTCATCCGCCGCCACATCCGCGAGGTGCACGAGTTCGTCGCCGACGTCGTCCGGCGCGCTCAGGAAGCAGGCGGCGTTCTCCCGGACCGTGATCCTGAGGCCGAGGCGTGGGTCTTCATCTCCATCGGCCTCCTCGGCACGATCAGCAAACGCCTGGGCGGCATGGTCGACGAAGACTTCCCGAGAATCTCCGCATCACGCAGAACCTGGCTGACAGGAAAACCGGAGCCATGACATCCACCCAAAGCGGAGCCATGACACCGCGCCGCTGAACCGGCTCTGCCGGTTCAGCCGCCAAGGCAACAGGGTGGAGGAGCCGGCAGGCGCTGGGCCTATATCGGTGGCTCGAAGTCGAAGACTTCGAGCCAGACCAGAAAAGGCAAGGGGGCGCTGAGCGCCCCCGGGTAGGAAGTGAACCCCCGGGCTGCGGCCCCCGGGGGTTCGCATTCCTTGCGGCGAGCCCACCTCCCTTGGCAACGGCCCGGAGGCTCTGACTCTGCGGCCCAGCCAAATCCTCCGGTGGCCCGTCACCGTGTGTGGCGCGCCTACCCCTCACGACTCACGCCGATCAGGGTGAGTTGACTATACGACCACTGTCCCATTCAGTCAAGTACCACTGTCAAGTGATTTTGCGTTATGGTTGCTTGACCGGATTCCTCAGGAGCCGTGCCCCTTCTGGGTGATTCACACCGACGCGGAGGACCTGTATTGTCAAGTTGTCGGGTAACGCCACTGCGGGAAAGTCCTTTTTGAACCGAGCGACCCAGTCCTCCAAGCCGGCCCGCGTCGGCCGATTCCCCAACGGCGGTCTCGGCGAGCGGCTCCGTTCGCTGCGCGTCAACCTCGGCATGACGCAGACGGACCTGGCCGGCGAACGATTCTCGAAGGAGTACGTCAGCCAGATCGAGCGTGGAAAGACGCGGCCCACGCAGGAGACGATCGAGTGGCTTGCGCAGCGGCTGGGTGTCGACCCGGGCTTCCTCGTGAGCGGTGTCTCGGCCGACGACCGGGGACGGATCGAGACCAGTCTCGCCCGCGCGGAGGCGCTGAACGAGAACCACGAGTACGTCGAGGCGCTCTCCGAGTACCGGAAGATCGGGCCGACGGTGCTCGGCATTCCGTCGCTCGAGCTCCAGGTTCGCCAGCTCAACGGTGAGGCCTGGGCGCTCATGCGCTCGGGCGAGGTCAAGCCGGCCCTCGAGCTGCTGAACCGCGCCAAGGAGCTCGTCGAGGACCCGATCTTCTCGGACGTCGACCGGGCCGACGTTCTCTACCGCATCGGCGCCTGCCGGGTCGAGCTCTCCAGCATCGAGACCGCCATCGCGCTGTTCAACGAGGCGCTGGCGCTGGCCGAGCGCTCCGAGCTGCCGTGTGACCGGTTGCGCGGTGAGATCTTCGGGTGGCGCTCACGGTGCTATCGCCGCCAGCGCGACTTCGAGGCGGCGCGCGAGGATCTCGAGCGCGCGCTCGAACTCGCCGAGGCGCTCGAGGATCCGCGGGCGCTCGCACGCGTCTACTTCCACGCGTCGATCGTCGCGGAGCGACAGGGCAAGTGGGTGCTCGCGCGCAGCTACGCGGAGCAGGCGAAGGCCCAGTTCGAGGAGATCGCGGACCGCGCCACTGTCGGGAAGCTCCTGAACAACCTCGGCGGCCTCAACTTCCTTCTCGGGAAGCCGGAGGACGCCGTGCAGCAGCTCAACGAGTCCTTCCGGACACTGCTCGAGTACGGCACCGAGGCGGACGCCGCGCGGGCAGTCTCATCCTTGGCCCAGATCAACCTGCGAACGGGGCAGCTCGAGACCGCTGAAGAGCAGGCCCGTCAGGCGCTGAAGCTCCTCGGCGACGGGGTCGAGGTCATCGACGAGGTGGGCAATGCGCAGCTCGTTCTCGGGCGCTCGCTACTCGAGCAGGGACGCCTGGACGACGCGGAAGCAGCTTTTGACGAGGCCGAGCGCTATTTCGAACAGTTTTCCTCCCTCAGCCATCGCGCGTCTGTCTGGATCGCCAAGGGCGATCTGGCGGCGCGGCGAGGACAGGACCGGATCGCCGCGCAGCTCTACCGCCACGCAGCAGAAGCGCTCCAGGACTTCAGGTTCTAGGGAAAGGAGGTGAATGCTGTGCGTGCGGATCAGATCAAGCTGCTCATTCTCGTCGTCCTCGCCGTCCTCGTCGCCGTGAGCGGCGGCGGTTTCTTCGACCAGTGGTTCGTCTACTAAGGTCGACGTCGTAAAACAGCTGCTCTGCGGCGCGGCAGTTCCCGGGAGGCGGACGTCCGCGAGAGGTTTGATCCGCGGGCGAGAGCCGCCGACAGTCACTCAGGAAGCGCGCGCGGCACGGAATTCCCTGCCTCGCTTTTGCGTTGCGGTTTGTCGAGGACCCAGGCACCATTCCCCGCTCCCCGAGCATGGAGGCCGCCCAGCCCCAATGGATCTCGGCTCTGCGACCGTCAAACTGACCGATCTCGCGTCCTGCGGAGGCTGCGCGGCGAAGTATTCGGCCGCGCGGCTCGAGGAGCTTCTGCGTGGCTTCGTTCCGGTTGATTCCGACGACCTGCTCGTCGGTCTGGCTCCCGCAGACGACGCCGCCGTCTATCGGCTCGACGACGAGCGGGCGCTCATCTTCACGCTCGACTTCTTCCCGCCGGTCGTCGACGAGCCCGGGGACTACGGCGCGATTGCCGCGACGAACGCCCTGAACGACGTCTTCGCGATGGGCGGATCGCCGCTCCTTGCTCTTTCGATCGCGGCGTTCCCGGAGTCGCTTCCGATGGAGCTGCTGGCCGCGATCTTCGCGGCGGCCGACGAGCAGGTGCGTGCGGCTGGGGGCCTACTCGCCGGCGGGCACACGATCCGCGACGAGGAGCCGAAGTACGGACTGGCCGTGGTCGGAACGGTTCACCCGGACGGCCTCTGGCCAAAGAGCGGGGCCAGGCCGGGCGACGTCCTCTTCATCACGAAGCCGCTCGGGACCGGGCTGATCCTGACCGGCTATCAGCGCGGCGACGCCGGGACACAGCAGCTCGAGCGCGCAGTGCGCTGGATGCGCACGCTGAACAAGGATGCGGCCGACGTTCTCCGGCCGTTCGAGCCGAGCGCAGTGACCGACGTCACGGGCTTCGGCCTCTTCGGACACGCGCACGAGATGGCCGATCGCAGCGGAGTCCGGATTCGGCTCGAGTCCGAGCGGTTCCCCGCGATCGACGGAGCGCTCGACCTCGCGCGGTCGGGAGCTCGGACCAGCGGAGATCCGCGCAACCGCGAGTTCGCGGGGCCGCATGTCGAGGTCGACGGGATTCCCGAGGCGCTCGAGGTACTCGCGTACGATCCGCAAACGGCCGGCGGGCTTCTTGCCTCCGTGCCGTCTGAGCGCGCTGTGCCGCTCGAGGCGGAGTTCACGGCACGCAGACTTTTCCTCCGCCGGGTCGGCTTCGTCGAGGAGGGCGCCGGAGTCGTCGTGCAATGACCCGCGTTCGTCGCGGGATGATCCACGGGCGCTTTCAGCCCTTCCATCGGGGGCACGTCGAGTACCTCCAGGGTGCGGCCAACGTTTCCGACGAGATCTTCGTCGGGATCACGAACCCCGATCCGACGCGGATCAAGCACGAGCCGAGCGATCCGCTGCGCCATCTCCCCGAATCGAATCCGTGGTCGTACGTCGAGCGCCTGCTGATGGTGAAGGCGGCGGCTGGGGACCTGGGGCTGGATCTGGCCCGAGTGCACGTCATCCCGTTCCCGGTCAACGAGCCGGA